>JAGQLZ010000020.1 GCA_020428895.1 Candidatus Kaiserbacteria bacterium | reverse complement strand
TTGAATAGAACTATTTTTATTATTTTTTACTCCGGTAGCAGTTCCATCATTGGTTACGGTCTTGCCGTCTAACAAAACTTCATAGATAAGAGCGTTGTTTAATTCTGACTGATTACGTACAGCCAAGGCTGGTAACATAGCCCCTTGGCTTTCTGGTAAAGAAAATGTGTAGTCGATTACAAATAAAGCGGTAGTATCGTTGAAACGAATGGCTTGTTGTTTGGTCGTATAATAAGCGTCACTGGTTTGCGGAATTAAAAAACAAACGAACAGTCCGCTAAATATAAAAAGTTTAATTTTAGACATATTGTTAATTGTACTCATGTTTTTGAGTTGAAACAAATGCTGATACTATACGTAATATTCTATGGGAGACTCGAAACCCAGTGTCGATATGACCGATGAAGAGATAATAAAAATGGTGCTACGTGAACCAGCGTTTTTTGGTCACATAATTGAACGGTATGAATCTAAAATGCGTCGTTATATAAGACGTTTAGGTGTTCGTGAACCTGAAGATCAGGACGATGTGCTTCAAGAAATTTTTATGAAAGTGTACAAAAATATCAATGGATTTGATGTTCAGTTATCTTTTTCATCTTGGTTGTATCGCATTGCTCATAATGAGTCGATTAGTTGGTATCGTAAGAAATCAGTTAGGCCGGAAGGTCATTTAGTTTTCGACAGTGAAGAAATTCTAGAATTTCAAGAAACTATGTTGGATTCTTCTGAAGTTTCTCATGACAAACAGCTTAACGCCCAAGAAGTATCACGAGCTTTAGAGAGTCTTGATCAAAAATATCGAGACGTTTTAGTTCTACGTTATTTCGAGCATAAAGAATATGAAGAAATATCTGATATTTTAAAAATTCCGATTGGGTCGGTGGGCACTTTAATCCATCGTGGAAAAAATCAATTACACCAAATTATTAATCATGATGCAGTTCGAGTATGAAAAACAATAATTCACAACTAGAATCTCAAGAATTTAAATCGAAACTATCGGAGTGTGTTATTGAGAGAATTTGTACCGAGCGTGTGACCCCAAAATCAAAGTTATACTTCTGTTTGCGTGAAGTATTGGTGTGGATACTATGGGCGATATCAGTAGTGGTCGGTATCCTAGCTGTTTCAGTTACTGTTTATGTATATCTTCATACACATTTCTCTATTTATGAGGCCACTCATGACACTTTTATTTTATTTGCGTATGAAGCCTTACCGTATTTATGGTTAGGGGTATTTGTTTTGATGACGGTTTTGGCAATAATTCATTTACGATGCACAAAACACGGTTATCGACATTCTCTTATTAAATTAACAGTGAGTAGTATTCTGTTCAGTATTTTTGGTGGTGTACTTATTTACTACACTGGATTTGGGCATATTTTAGATACTAAGTTAGGTAAAATGATACCGATGTATAAGTCACTGGAAACTCGGGAGATGTCACTTTGGCAAATGCCCGAAGAGGGTCGTTTAGTTGGGGTCTACACTAAAGTAGATGGAGAGGAGTCACCTTATATTATTTTTAGAGATTATGCGGGAGAAGTTTGGATAATTAATACTGCGGATTTATTTGAGCGAGATATTGAACTGTTGACTACAGAGGCACAGGTACGAGTGATTGGTGTGGTGATTGATTCAGTCGGCATGAATTTCCACGCTTGTGGAGTATTTCCGTGGATGTATGACAAAACATATATGCCAATGGATGAAATGGCTAAGGAGCGCCGTGAATTTTTGCAGAGAGTTTACGCTCAAAAGTCTCGGGTTTTAAATAAAGCCAAAGAGTTAGAAAGTGAAGTTTTTGATAATGAGGTAAATAAACCAATGGGATTGTGCGCTGAGTTGGCAATTGTACGTAGGATAGAAGAATCAATGCGTTAAACTTAATTTTATAATTTTGACAAAGAATTTGTTTATTTTATTGCAAATTTTAAATACAAGAGTAGTATATGTATGTACACGAACTTTGTGTTTGTTTTAACTAGCTAATTAGGGAAACTTGGTAGTTTTTATTCGTGGATTTTAATTTTTAGATTATGAATATATTTATTGTAAATAAATTATGGCGAGCGCGAACTCTTGCGTTAGTGACCATATTTTCACTTGTTTTAAGCGCTTTTCCAGCGTCTTTTTTTGTCGCGCAAGCGGCTGTTGGAGAAAATATTTCTGTAACAGTAGTTCCTGATAGTAATCCTGAGTATTTCTCACTTACTTATACAGGTTCTCATTTTTGGGATCTTGATGGATGGACTGTAGAGGATGCGGCAGCTAATGTGTTCAATCTTGATGATACTACATTAAATAGTGGTGACACTTGGAAAGTCTGTCAAAATTCTGGTGATACTTCCGGTTGTGATCAAATAGCTGGCGGTTCTTCAGTTTGGAATAATGATGGAGATACTTTCATTCTTAAAGATCCAAACGGTGAGGAGATTTTCACTTTTGATTTTGGTGATGTGGATGAAAAGACTGATTCTATTGAGTTGGTGCCTTTTTACGCCAGTAAAGACAAGGTGGCTATTTGTCACGCAACCGCCAGTGATGAAAATCCATATAACTACATTGAGCCTAATATCAAAGCGTTTTTAAATTCTGGTCACGATGAAGACAAAGACGATATTATTCCACCTTTTTACTACGAAGATGGTGAAGGTATAACTTACTTTGCTGGTAGTAACTGGGAAGGTGACAATATTGCTCTATATAGAGACAAGTGTGGTGATGAAGATGCTGTATACGGTACCATTACCGTAACTAAGGTGGTAGAAGGTGGAGAAGCTAAGGCTAGTGACTTCACTCTATATATTGATGAAGAAGAAGTAACTAGTGGAGACAGCAATCAGCTAGAAGCGGACGATAAAAGTGGTGTTAAATATTATATTTCAGAAGGCGAAGATGGTCCTGCTGGTTATTACCTAGACAGTATTGAATGTAAAAAAGGAGATGATGTTGTAGGTAAAATAACTGAAGATGGGTATGAGGTGAAACTTAAGGATGGTTGGGATATTGAATGTACAGTGGTAAATGTTTTTGATGGAGATGATAATCCAAATGAACCGATATATTGCGATTATGGATTTGGTCCTAAAAACTTACTAAAAAATGGTTCATTTGAAGAGCCGATAGCAGATGAGAATTCACACAAGGGTGGATTCTGGGAGCATTTTGCTTCTGTACCTAATTGGGTTATTAAGAAAGTTTCAGACGAAACTCTGTTTACTCTAGAAATCTGGAACAATATGTTCAATGGAGCTTCTGACGGAGAACAAAATGTTGAGCTAGATGGAGATGGTGAGTCAACCATGGTATCTCAGACTGTAGCTACAATCCCTGGAGCTACTTATGAACTACGGTTTGATTTTGCGGCTCGAGAAAAAACTTCTGCTGATGATAATGATGTAGATGTAATGATTGATGGAGCTTTTCTAATGAATGCTTCAGGTGATGAAACTGATTGGGAGACTTACAGTAAGCAGTTTAAGGCAGACGATGGATCTACCACTGTTACTCTAAAGGATGTAGGTACATCAAATGGTAAAGGTTCACTAGTTGATAATGCGGTGCTTTGTCTAGTTGAAGAACCAAAAACTTTTGAGGTTGTTGCTCATAAGATTGTTTGTAAAGATGAAGAAGATGTTCCAAACAAGTCTGACTGGGCTGGCTTAGATCCGCTTGATGCTAATTCTGCACAAGATTGGGTAGATAACCATGACAGTTGTAAACTGGTGCCAGACTGGCAATTTGAATGGGTAACTGATAGCAAGAAACATGATGCTGGTGATTCTCATATTGGAGTAGCTGGAGGTAATTGGAATACTTTTGGTCCAACAGACAATAACGGTAAAACTTCAGTTACTATTAATCTAGAAGACCTCGGAAAAGATTCTAGAATTTGGCTACGTGAAGTATTGAAAGAAGGATATATTCCATTTACTCATGAAGCAGATCCAGCCAACAATAATGACTATTCAGCAGCCTTCTTCTGTAACGATGATGTACTAAATTACGATAACTATGAATGGATTAATAACGTCGAGGATGATGAAACATATTACTGTGTAGCTTGGAATGTTCCTAAAACTAAGGCTTATCAATGTGAAATGGGTCTCCTTTACATGGATGACGAGACTAATGCTCCAGAAATAAGCTCACTCCACCTAGTAGACGAAGTGACCGGTGCAACTACACTATTTGCAGATTACAAAACCCATTTCCACTCAGTAGTGGCAGTAGATAAGAATGGTGTGGTTTATAGTATTGAACGTGGATCTGGCAATTTGATTACTCTAGATAACGATGGCGGGGATTATACCGTAGTTGGACCGACTGGTTTAGATGCCAAAAAACCAGTAGCGATGGAGTTTGCTCCTAATGGGACATTGTATTTGTTGACTCAAAAATCAGACGAATTGTATGAGATTAATCCTAATACTGGTTTTGCTACCTTACTGCATGCTCTAGATCTTGATGTAAACGGTGGCGATGTTGTGTTTGAAGGAGGATTGATTGTTTATATTAAGAACACCGGTACAATTTATGGTATTGATGCTGGTACTTATGCCGAATCTAATTTAGGTAGCTTGTCAGTTAGTCCAGTAACTAGTGCGGCAACCAAGAATGGTACTCACTATGCATACACTCGAAGTGATGATTTTGTATCGTTTACTCTTAACCCATTTGTTGAGGTAAATGTTGTTAATCAAACAGGTCCATTTGGTTTCGGTGACGGATCATTCTGTCCTGCATCATATGATGATTCATATGTAATTGAAGGAAATAAATGGAACGACCTTGATGGAGACGGATATTGGGATGATAACGAAGATGGTATCTATGATTGGGGTATTGCACTGCGACCAATGAGCATGAAAGCGGTAGAGGAGTTGCATGTCTCAGCAGAATCTAATGCTGTTGTTAGTACAGTAAATCCACTTCAGTTAGGTAATATATACATTGTTGAAGTATCTGGAACATATAGTTTTGGTAATCGAGAAGACTATGAAGCAGATGCAGAATGGTCACACCGTGCTGATGCGTATACTGATAATCCTCTAGCAGCACATGGATGGACTGTTGGAGAACTCACATATAATTCAGTCGTTGGTCTTGATCTGCAAATCGATGGGCAAAACATAAATTGGGGATCATTTAATAATGATCACCTTTACAAAACAGTTGTAGAGGGTGACGGTAGTGCCCTTGATTTCTCAATTTATGACAGTAATTACTCAGACAATACCGGAGGACTTGATGTTGCTATCTATGATGTTACCAGCTATGTAACGCAAACTAATTCAGATGGTAAATATTCGTTCAATGTTCCGGCTGGTGATTATCAAATCGTTGAAATCATGCAGGAAGGATGGACACAAACATATCCTGCTGAACCAAGCTACTATCATGTAACGGTACCGGATGATTTAGATGGTGATTATAACTTTGGTAACCAAAAAGATTATGTTGATCCTGAGTGTATTATTGAAGGGCATAAATTTAACGAATATGGTGAACCTCTAGAAGGTTGGACAATCGGTTTAGCTGTTAGGGACTCATTCTTAAGTAGAGTTCAAACATTTATTAGTGATGGTCCAGTTTATGGTGAACCAGAGATAATTGGTACAGATGTGACTGACGATGATGGTTATTATTGTATTGAGCCTCGGGAGAAAAAGTTTGAATTACAAGATATTATTCCAAAACTTACTACTTACGGTGTGTATGAAGAAATGCAGTCAGGTTGGGAATTTATGAAGGTTGAAGTTGATGAAGATGAACGAGACCTACAACCAGATAGTTTCTTCGACGTCTTTGTTGAAGTTGATCTTGATGAAGATAGCCATGTTGACTTCTATAACCGTGAAAAGGACGATGAATTAGTTTGTGAACCTAGAGTTAACTTAATTGCTAATGGTGGTTTTGAAAAGCCAGAAGTAACCAATGACGCTGGTTGGGATATCTTTGACTTGTTCAATCATCCAGCGATGGCTTGGACAGTAAAATGGTTAAACATCCAACCGCAAACTCCGGATGATGCTTATCTTGAATTACACGCAGGTGTAAATGATTGGTCACCGTATGAAGGTGAGCAATACGCTGAATTGGATTCAGATTGGCAAGGCCCAGGATTTAACGGAAACGAAAATGCTTCAGTAATGATTAGTCAGACAATTGATACTATTCCAGGTGAGGAATACACTTTGTCATGGGCATTTTCACCACGACCAGGTAAGGCATTTAGTGAAAATAAACTTGAGGTATTTGTTGATGGTAACGAAGAAGTTACTAATCAAGAATCTGGAATTGGTTTAAGCGATACAAACTGGACCACTGATTCATACTCATTTACAGCTACTGATAATACAACTGAGATTGCTTTCCAAGACGCTGGTGATGGAAATAGTGTCGGTACATTCTTGGATAATGTTTCCTTGGTTTGTAATCCAGAGACAGAAGTTGAGTTATATAAGGTTGAAGGCTACGTCTGGAATGACGATGATAGAGACGGTAACTGGGGTGAAGAAGATATTCTAGATGGTTGGAAAGTCAATATTACAAATGGTGATGATTCTTACTCTACGACTTCTGATAAGTTTGGCTATTACTACTTCTTAGTACCAGCTGGAACTTGGACAATTACTGAAGAAGTTGAAGATGAATGGGAACAGACATTCCCAAATGATGGTTCACACGTAGTGACTGTACCAAATGACGTTACGCTTCTAGATAGTGTTATCAACTTCATTATTCCTACCGCTTACGCTGAAGATGACGATTATGACACTTATGGAGATTATAACTTCGGTAATGATTATGTCGGTATAACCACATTTCGTAGCGGTGGTGGTGGCTCAACTAATGCTCCGTCTTGTCGACTATTTGACGCTGAACAAGATGGTCCAGATGTTAAGTTGATTTGGGAAACAGTTAGAGGTAGTGAGTTAAGTATTACCGCTAACGGAACTGAGATATTTAGTACTTCCGAAGACTCAACTGTTGATGATGGAAACTTTGACACTACAATTTCTGAAGATACAGTGTTTGAGTTAACGGTAACTAAAGGTGTTAAAAGTGATAGCTGTGAAGAAGAAGTGCTTTATGGTGGAGGTGGTACTGGCCCTGGCGGTGAGGTAGCTGGTGCACAGACTTCAAGGATTCCTACCGGAGCTCCTGATGCCGGAGCTGGCGGTGGGTCTGCTGACACTACCAGTACTATATGGTTATTAGTACTGTTATCACTTGCAATTATTTTAAGTTCGAGGTTTACTAAGAGTACATGAATATAGATCGTTATTATTCAAAAATACGATTACAAAAAGGCCGCTACGCTATTGTAGTGGCCTTTTTGTTAGTCGTTCTTACAATTGTCGTATTTTGGAGCACTGCCAGCAAAGACCAGCCGGTTGATGAAGAAAAAGAAGCTCAAACAGTTTCTTTAGATATCAAAGGACCAGTTTTACCTGAATCAAATCCAGTATCTATCTCCATTCCAGCAATAAATTTAGAAACTACCTTTGTATCACCGCTCGGTCTTGAAGAATCTGGTGAAGTGGAAGTGCCTGATTCTTATGAAAAAGTTGGTTGGTATAAATATGGTCCTACACCGGGTGAAGCTGGTCCAGCAGTAGTTCTAGGGCACGTTGATTCAGTTGATGGCCCAGCTATTTTTTGGTCATTAGGGCAATTGTCTCAAGGAGATGATATTTATATTGTGCGTGAAGATGGCAAGGCTGCTATTTTTGAAGTAGTCAGTCTGGAGCGCACTGAGCAATCAGATTTTCCGACTCAAGATGTTTATGGTGATATTGATCATGCTGGTTTAAGACTAATCACTTGTTCAGGCACATACGAGAAAGATAAGTTGCGTTATACTCACAGTTTAATAGTGTACGCTAAACTAAAAGATAACTAACAACTAATGTTATACTTGGGTATACGCTATGAAATCAGGGTTTTCTAAAGCTTTGATTCCTTCCGAGGAAAACGATTATAAGCCGCATGTGTTGCAGCAGTTTTCGATGTTGGTAATGGCCCTTTTGGTGTGTTTTACATTTGCGGCCGCTAATCTCCACGCACTTTTATGGCAGGCATCAGATTGGCTGGTAGCAACAGTATTACCAGCGGTAGTGGTTGATCTGACCAATAATGAAAGACAAAGGTTAAATGAAAGTCCATTAGTTAGAAATTCAGTCTTAGATCAAGCTGCCACTGCTAAAGCCGAACATATGGCCAAGAATGGTTATTTTTCACACTATAGTCCAGATGGAGTGTCACCTTGGTATTGGTTTGATCAAGCTGGTTATAACTATATACATGCTGGGGAGAATTTAGCCATTCATTTCTCTGATTCTGGAGAAGTTGTTGAGGCTTGGATGAAGTCGCCAACACACAGAGCTAATATTGTCGATGATAAATTTACTGAGATTGGAGTCGGTACTGCCAAAGGTGAATATCAAGGTTATGAAACGGTTTATGTAGTACAACTGTTTGGTGCCCGAGTGGCTTCCGTACCAACATCGCCAGCTATTCCAGTTACCCCAAATACTACAGAACCAGTAATAGCTGAAGTTATTTCAGAGGAAGCTGATTTAGAAGACAGTCTAACTTTAGCAGTTGATAATAGTGATTCCAGCACACAAGTTTTGTCAGCTACTGACGAGGTTGAAGAATCTGCAGAAGAATTAGTAGAGAAGCCGGTTAAGGAAACAAAAGTTTTAGAAGAGTCAGCAGTTGAACCAATAAATCCAAAACCAGATAAGCTGGCTATGGCAGAAACTCCAAAAATAGAAGATTTGGCAGTGGAAGAAAATGGTGGAGTTTCTATCTACACCACTACGGTATCTTCAACTAGATCAGCAGTTTACCCAGTTACACCAGTTATCGGTAGTACTATTAAAAAATCAGAAGCAGGGCCGTTGATGCATTTCTTAACCCAGCCTAAATCATGGATGCAAATGACCTATGTTACATTAGCTTTATTGGTAATCGCCTCACTTTTGTTGTCGATATTTATTGAAATTCGTCATCAACGACCAGTTCAAGTAGCTTATGGTTTTGCAATGTTATTTTTAATGTTTGTTCTTGGTTATGTACACGTACTGTTATCGTCCGGAGCAACAATTGTTTGATTTAATATGAAAAATTTAACTGTAGTGACTGATGTGGCTATGGCTGAGGTGGGTGCGAAGAAAACAGCAAAGCTGTTTTCTTCGCACCCACAAGCTGGCTTTCCTAGTCCGGGTGATGATTTGGTGGAAAAAAGTTTGGATCTAAATGATTTATTAATCGATCAACCCAGTTCAACTTTTTTTGTACGAGTTTCTGGAGATTCTATGGAAGGGTCAAGAATATTCGATGAAGATATTTTGATAGTAGACCGCTCTAAAGAAGCTAAGGCTGGTACTATTGTGATTGCTGCAGTTTATGGTGAAATGGTGGTAAAGCGTCTTGAAAAACTAAATGGTCAGATGGCATTGGTGTCTACTAATGAGGAATACAAGCCTATTTTAGTAAATGATAGTGAAGATATTTATATTTGGGGTGTGGTAACTGGATTAGTACGTAATATATGAAAGAAAGTCACTTCACATTCGTCATCTCAGGTATGAACAAGTGGAATTTACTAAAAAGACTTTCAGATGTGTTGGTAATGGGTGCTTTGGTGCTATTTTTATTTTGGTTATTTTTTCCAATTGGTGTATCAGCCGCATCTCCGAAAGTAGCAGGTTGGATACCATGGTGGAGTGAAGAAGCTGGTATTAAATCAGCTATTAAAAATATGAAAGATTTGGATATCATTTATCCATTTGTTTTTGAGGTGAATTCTGATGGCTCACTCAGAAATCGAGTTGATTTTGATAGTGATCACTGGGAAGATTTGTTTGATGAAGCTGATGATGAACGAGTTGATGTTATTCCAACTATAGCTTGGTTTGACGGTGACGCTATCCATGAAGTCTTAAGTAATAGAAAAAAGCGAGAAAAACATATTGATGAGATAGTTAAAATGGTTAAAGAAAACCGTTTTGATGGAGTAAATATTGATTATGAACAGAAAAACTCTGAAACTATTGATTATTTTTCAACTTTTCTAAAAGAATTAGAAGATGAATTAGGTCGTCGTGATCTTACCTGTACCATCGAAGCTCGTATGGAGCCGGATCATCGATGGTTACCAAATCAGATTCCAAATGAAATTAAATATGCTAATGATTATAAAGCAATGAACCAGTACTGTGATTGGGTAGAGATTATGGCGTATGACCAACAGCGAGCTGATATTTATTTTAATAATGAAAGGAGAGGTTTGCCGTACAACCCAGTAGCTGATATTGATTGGGTAGAACACGTATTAGAATTTGCTCTAGAAGATATTGATGAGGATAAAATTATGCTTGGCACAGCTACTTATGGTCGAGCTTGGGATATTACTGTAGCGGCCGATTGGTACAAAGATTACACTAAAGTCGCCACTCTAAATCAGCCAAGAATCATAGAATTATCAGAGAAATATAAAGCACCAATCGGCCGAACCGCTGGCGGGGAAGCGGTCATCACATATTTCCCTGAAGATTCAGTTTGGAAAATATTTAACCAATTACCGACTCCTAAAGACACTCCTCAAGGCTATGAAGCGGCGGCTAAGGCCTTATTAGTTGCTACCTACGCAAATATTGAAATTCCAGTTCGTATGGTAGTTTGGAGCGATGCTGAGGCAGTAAATCAAAAGTGGGATTTAGTTAAAGATTATGACCTAAAAGGTATGGCCATATTCAAGATTGATGGTGAAGAAGATCCGAAAATTTGGAAAAATCTATAATTTTTCAATTACATCCAAAGCTTGTAGATTGGCTGGGTCGGTAACTAATTCACGAGCTTCTGGTATGGTCAACCAACGTACTTCATTGTATTCCGCGTAGTCTATTTGAAAGTCTGATCCGTCAGTTTCCATTAGGTGCCAAACATCAAAGTGTTTTTGACAGGGTCGAACATTGCTTACGATGTTGGTAACTGACATTAAAAAGGGTTCAGGCCGTTCATTAAAAAAGTTTGAAACCCCAAGTTCTTCCTTGATTTCACGATTTAAAGTATCTAGTAGAGTCTCGTCTTTATCTACATGCCCGCCAGGCATTAGCCAGAGCCCTGATTTTTTATGATCTCCAACCAAGACCGTCTTATTTGTAGAGCTGTACGGAACAAAATAAGCACAAAAATGAGAATGAACATTATCGTCTCTAACTAAATTTCCTTCATTCAGTCTAGACCGGTATTCATCTTTAGTATTTAAGTCGGGACACTTATCTAGTGAAGATTCGATTTGCTTTGTAAGATTCATAATTTATTTTATATTCTCATTAAAATAATCTCGCAACTCTTCGTAGACGGGCTTTTTTAGTTCATGTGATTCGTCGATAAGTTCATCAAACGTGGTCCAGCGCCAATCAGAAAATTCTTCGTCAGTAGCCTTAGCTAGGTCAATTTCAGTATCTGGCTTTAACTTCAAAAACCACCACTTATGACATTGGCCAAGCCGATATGGTTCCGGATTATTTTTATCTAGACGTATCTCATCTGAATATTCGTAAATAGTCCACTTCGGGTACTCTATAACTTCAGTAAATTCATCTTTAACCAAGCCAGTTTCTTCCACTAGCTCTCGCCAGAGTGTTTCTTCAGGCTTCTCACCAATGTCATTACCACCTTGTTGTAGTTGCCAAACGCCAATCGGGTGAGCCGCTCGTTTAAATACTAAAATCTTTCCTTCATCATTGTAGATAATTGCTCCAGCACCGGCTCGAAAGTAATTAGTTTTCATGTTGGTCAGTATATCATGCGGTATACTAATGCTAATGAAATACGTTGGTTTAATGGATTGTAATAACTTCTTTGTATCTTGTGAGCGTTTGTTTCGACCTGATTTACAAAATAAACCAACTTTAGTACTGTCTAGCAATGATGGCTGTGTAGTAGCCAGAAGTCAGGAGATAAAAGACATGGGTATACCGATGGGTGTCCCTTATTTTAAGGTTAAAGACATTATTAAGGACAGTAAAACTGCAGTATTTTCTTCAAATTTTTCGTTGTATCGTGATTTGTCGGCTAGAGTCTATGATTCACTGTCAGAACAAGTTCCTACAGTAGAACAGTATTCGATAGACGAATCATTCTTTTATTTAAATGCTGATTCGAATACAGATGTTGAAAGAGAAGCTCTTTCTATAAAGAATAAAATTGAGAGGCAGACCGGTATTCCTGTTTCAATTGGAGTAGCTTCAAATAAAACTTTAGCTAAACTAGCGAGCAAATTTGCTAAAAAGGACAAAGGTGTATTTGTCTTAGATACAGAGAAATTACAAAAATTGGCTCTCGAGGTGCCCCTTTATGATATTTGGGGAATCGGTATTAATTTAAATAAATCACTACAGAGCAATAATATTGCTAACGTAGCTGATTATCTAGCTTTAGATGTGGCAGTGGTTCGTAAACTATACGGGGTTGTTGGGGAGCGTCTTTGGTTGGAATTAAGCGGTAAATTAATTAATAAAGTTTGTAGAAAGAAAACCATAAAACAGAGCATTACTCATTCTAGATCCTTTAATAAAGCGATATTTACCAAAAGTGTAATTGAAGATGCTTTGTCTTATCACACCCGAATGGCTGCTGAGGATTTGCGGTCAGTGAACCTTGTAGCGACCGGAGTTAAAATTTTTATTATGCCCAGCCGACATGGTGATTACGTTCTGCAAGGTTTATCAGCCAATATTATTTTTGATACTCCAACTGATGATACTTTTGCGATGTTAGACAATATAAATAAGGTTTTAAATGGTATTTATAAAGCATCAGTACCTTACAAAAAAGCTGGCATAACTTTGTTTGGGTTAATTGATAAGTCTTCTTTGCAAAACAAATTGTTTAATAATACAGTTGATAAAAATATTTTATTAAATACTTTAGACAATCTAAATAAAAAGTTTGGTAAAGACTTTATTAAAATCGGTGATAGGCAAAAATCTAAAATGTGGCAAACTAAAGCTGATAAGTTATCCCCAGCCTATACGACAAGATGGTCAGATATACCGATAGTGTCCGCATAAAGGTTAGTTAAGGCCCTAAACGTCACGTGTACTATAAGGTCTTAGACAGCATTTTGTATATAAATTATAATCAAAATTTTGAAAAATAAGCTTGAAATAAGGAACAAAGTAAAAGCCTAAAAAGTTATCAACACTAATACTTGGGACAAGTGTCTAAGACCTAGCTATAATATACATAGACGATCAGAGTAAGTATTTCTTTAATAAAGTCGGCTGAGATTTTTCACAGGACTTTAAAGAAATATTTCTCCACAAAAATATTCTGATCGGCACGTCGCACTGATACATGAATTTGTTTCAGTACAACGTATAGTTATTTATTAAATAATATAATAATAGAGAACATGTTCGTATTACCAACGCATGTTGGTTCTATCTATCGAGTGGTCGCGACGCTCGTTGGAACAGCCTTGCTACTATGGTCCGTAGGATTCTATAGCACAGCTGAAGCAGCCAACGTAACGCAGTTCAGTGACACTCTCTCTGATTCTGCCCCAGGTTCATTATCAGATCATACAATTGTATTTACCACACCAACCGGTGTAACAAACGGTCAAACAATTACCATCGATTTCTCAGACGGTCCATTCGTTCTGGGTTCAGTCGATGAAACCGACGTTGACGTAGCGTCAACAACTGGTGACTTCAATGTTGCCGCAGACTGTTCAGGTACAGATGAAGTATCAGCATCCTTTGGAGCTGGTCCAGTTCTAACTCTGACATTCTGCGCGGGTGACGGAGGTTACTTAGATCCAGCCGGTACAACTACAATTAAAATTGGATCTAATGCAACTTTTGGTGGAGACACAGGAAACGCTGATGCACAGATGACTAATCCAGCAGTGGGTTCATATGTAGTGTCTACAGTAGCCGGAGCCGACAACGGAGATACGCGAGTAGCAATCGTTGATAATGTTACAGTTACCGCTTCAGTAGAAACAACTTTTGATTTCACAATTACAGGTTTAGCTACATCTACAGCAGTTAACGGAACGTCAACTACAGGTTCAACTTCTCCTCAGTCTATACCGTTTGGTGTAGTAACTGCATGGGAAGTTAAGACTCTTGCTCAGAGATTAAATGTAGTTACAAATGCACGTAACGGATTCGTAGTTACAGTTGAACAAGACCAAAACCTTTTGTCTTCAACTGGAGCTGATATTGACGGATTTATTGACGGAGGATATGACAATACGCCAGTTGCCTGGCAAGATCCGGCTAACACAATTCTACAAGAAAATACTTACGGTCACTGGGGTCTTACCTCTGAAGATGATTTGAACACCAATGAATTCAGTACTTGTGTAGGCGGAGCTACAGGATGTTGGGTCGCGGCGAGTACAACCCCTCGCGAAATCTTCGAGCATAATGGACCATCTGATGGTACAAGTTCCAATATTGGATCAACCACAGTAGGTTATCAGATCGAAATTTCACCATTGCAGGAAGCTGGAGACGACTATACAACAACACTAACGTATATTGCCACTCCAACGTTCTAGTAAACAAAATGTAGAGTACTCACAACAAAAAAGCCCTGAAGGGCTTTTTTGTTGATGT
>JAGQLZ010000019.1 GCA_020428895.1 Candidatus Kaiserbacteria bacterium | reverse complement strand
AGGCCGGCAGCGAAGCTGCCGGCCTTTATGTTTTGTAAACTAGTGACTATTTGTAGTTTCTATTTCAACATCCGCCGCGTGAGCAATTTCACTAGCTGGAGAACTGAAGAAAGAAGTAAAGGCAGTTAGGGCGATAGAGGCTATTATCAAACCTGCAAACATAGTCGGGGCTCCTTGTTTAATCCAGTCAACAAAGGAAATTGGGTGAGCGGTTTTTTCCGATTTAGCTACCACAATTACACCGGCGGTTGATCCGATTGGTGAACCATTTCCACCAAACCCAACTCCAAACACTAACGCCCACCATAATATTCCCACTGAGATACCAGTAGTCTCAAGATAGGCAATGATTGGAATCATAGCAACTGTTAGAGGAATATTATCAACAATGGCAGATAAGATTGCACTAGCCCAGAGAATTATAAGTGCGGTCATAAGTAAGTTATCAGCAGCTCCAGCCGTTAGTAACTGAGCAAGTTTTTCAAGTACACCAGCGTACTCAAGGCCACCTACAATAACGAATAAACAGGCAAAGAAAAGCAGTACTGACAGCTCACACTTTTCGATAATACCTTGTGGATCATGTTTTGGAGATACGATGATTAAAGCTAGTGAAGCGCCTATCAGGGCCACCATGGCTGGCTCCATATGTAGTAGTCCATGAAGGAAGAACAAAGCAATGGTAATACCAAAAACTATTAGTAGTTTTTTTAATGTCCCAGGTTCTTTAATGGCATCGTATTCATTCATGGCCATCAATTTATCCACGTTTTGTGGTTTTTGAGTGAGATCCTTACGGTAAACGATTCGAAAGATAAAGAGCGTTGCTACCCAAGTGACCAGCACAACTGGCAGTGAATGAATTAAGAAATCATTGAAGCTAAAACCAGCCGCTGAACCAATCATAATATTTGGCGGATCTCCAATTAAAGTAGCTGTTCCACCAATATTTGAAAGCAAAGCTTCGGACATCAAAATCGGAACTGGATTGATTTTTAAAATATCAGCAATGATGATGGTAACTGGTACTATCAATATAATTGTTGTCACGTTATCCAAAATCATTGATAACACTGCGGTAATAGCTCCCAGTGCTACCATTAATAGCCAAGGATTACCTTTGGTCTTTTTGGCAGTCCAAATACCCATAAACTGAAAGAAACCAGTTTTTTCAAGCATTGAAACCATTAACATCATTCCGAAAAGCAGTCCTAAGGTATTGAAGTCAACTACATGAATAACATCTTCGGGATGATAAAAATTTAGAAGCATTCCAGAGATGACCATGGCCATAGCTCCAAAAAGGGCGATTACAGTTCGGTGGATACGTTCTGTCAAAATAAAGAAGAACGTTAGAACAAAAATCAGCAGGGAAGTAATTGTGACTATATCCATACTTGTAAATTTAGCGAATTAAAAACAATAAAACGTGTGTGACACGTAATTTATGTTTAGATTAAAATATTAATTAGAGTCTTCTAGGTGTAGGTAGTTAGCAATTAGATGCTTTAAACCACGGCGTGAAATTATACCAACAGGTTTTTCATCTTTATTTACTACTGGGATTCGAGCATTTTTGCTAGCAATCGCTAGTTGAGCAACTAGCATCAAAGTAGCTGGAGTATGGATTCTAACAAATTTAGTGTCCATAAATTCTGATACTTTGGTATCTGAAGCTGTTTCTACAGCTTGAGCGAATAATTCTTCCGGAGCAAATTCAGAGGCAATAGAGTCGCCGTCTAAATATTCAGGTACGATAGCATCAAGTAAGTCTGATACGCTAACTTCACCTACTAATACTCCACTTTCATCAATTACTAATAAGGAATTTGTTTTTTCTTTAACCATCATACTAATAGCTTCTTTGAAAGAAGCATCCTTTGAGATAATGACGGCTGGTTTTGTTATGTCAGATAGTTCCATACTTAACGCGAGAATCATACTCCTATCATTTTCTTTGTAAAGAGTAGATAAACACAGCCTGTAGATGTGGGGTAGTACACTTTATTTTTCATTGGTATGTGATACTATACCGGCGCAAGACAAATCGAGTATATGTTAGGCCTTTTTGTAAACACAGCACATGCAGCAACAGACGGATCCTCAATGGCTCCGTATGTTGTTGAATACGCTGGTCGCCTGCCAATTACTTCAACTCTTTTAACGGTTTGGTTGACCATGATTATTTTGGTCGTTGTAGCGATTTTTGTAGGTCGCAATCCAAAACTAATTCCCGGTAAAATACAAAACTTCTTTGAAATAATTATTGGTGGAGTTTACGACTACATGGCTGAGGTTTTGGAAGATAAAAAGTTAGCCACCAAGTATTTCCCAATAGTGATGACAATCTTTTTGTTTATATTATGTATGAACTGGATTGGTCTTCTCCCAGGAGTGACTTCAATTGGTTATTATGATCACGGTCATTTAATTCCTTTTTTCTATCCACCAGCAACAGACTTAAACATAACTATTGGCTTTGCCTTGATTGCTTTCTTTACCATTGAGTTTGCCGGTATTACGGCTATCGGTTTATGGAAGTACGGTGGTAAATTCTTCAATTTTAAATTCTTGCGTAAATTTAATTTTGAAAATGTGCTAGGTTTCTTTATTGGTCTAATCGAGTTTATTTCTGAATTTGCGCGACTGATATCATTTTCATTCCGTTTATTTGGAAATATTTTTGCCGGTAAAACATTACTTCTAGTAGTGATGACATTAGTAACACCATATTTGTTACCAGTGCCACTGATTGCTTATGAAATGTTTGTTGGTTTTATTCAGGCGTTCATTTTTGCAGTTTTGACTTTATTCTTTATTAAGATTGCCACCGAAGAACCACATTAGAGTTTAGTGCATATAACTGAGCTTACATAGGCATGTCAGCTCTGAGTCTGCATTAAAGGCTTATCCATTAATAAATTAATAACTAAACTATATTTATGACAGAACTAGAAACTGCATTGGAGATTGCAACAACAAACGCAGAAGCAATTAAGGCTGTTGCGAAAGCTATCGCTGTTGGTCTTGGTATGATCGGTCCAGGTGTTGGTATCGGTATTCTGGTATCAAAAGCTCTAGAAGCAATTGGTCGCAATCCAGAAGCAGCTGGTAAGGTTACCACTAACATGTTTATTGGTATCGCTTTCGTGGAAGCGTTGGCTATCTTCGCTTTGTTGATTGCTTTCACTATCTAATTAATCTTCTCATCATTGTATGGAAGAAATTATTCACAAATTCGGTATTGATGGAGAGTTGATTATAGTTCAGATTATCAACTTTATCGCCTTGGCGTCTGTCTTAACCTACTTTCTTTATAAGCCCTTACTAAAGGTGCTTAAAGATCGTGAGGATAAGATTGCTCAAGGAGTAAAAGATGCTGAATCAGCCAAAGTGGCCCTTGATGAAGCTGATAATGAAAAACAGGTAATTGTATCTGCGGCTCATAAAGAAGCAGAAGAAGTTGCTGCTCGAGCCAAAGTTTATGCAGACGAAAAAGCTGCCGCTATTGCAGCAGCAGCTGAGGAAAAAGCATCAACAATTGTTAAGCAGGCTGAAACAAAAGGTGAAGAAATTAAAAATCGAGCACACAAAGAAAGTGAGGCAGAAATTGCTAAGTTAGCAGTTTTAGCCGCTGAAAAAGTGATTCGCGAAAAGACTTCGTAAAACTATGAAGGATATATACACCCAAGCTCTCTTAGAGACACTTAAAACTAACCCTGATACAGAAAAAGTTCTGACTGGTTTTAAGAATACTCTAAACACTCGTGGCCATAGCAAAATTTATACCTCCGTTCTCAAACGAGTTCTGGTACAGCTAAACAGTACTGGTTCTATTACAGAAGTAATAGTAGCCAATGAAACTGACGCAAAGGTATTTGAAAAAGAGATTGCTAAGGCTTTGGCGGAGGTGGGTGGAAGTATTTCTGATGCCAAAACAGTTGTTGACAATACAATCGTAGGAGGCTTTATTGCTGAACATGATTATAAACGTGTTGATTCTAGTTATAAAACTAAACTAGTCTCACTCTATCGTTCCCTTACTACCTAAATTATTAACCACTACAAATTCACTTTATTATTATGAGTACAGTTATTATCGACAAAATCAAAAAGGAGATCGCCGGTCTGGATACTTCCTCAATGCCAGAAGAAGTAGGTATTGTGACCACCGTTGGTGATGGTATTGCAGAAATCGATGGTCTTAAAGAAGCTCAGATGATGGAAATGGTCGTCTTCGATGATGGTGACGGAAAGTCACTAGAAGATACTATCTCATCAGATGATGCTTTATACGGTTTGATTTTAAATCTTGAAGAAGACGTAGTGAAAGTAGTGGTGCTTGGTGAATCCACCAGAGTGAAAGAAGGGATGCGAGTACTTCGCACAGAAAAACTTCTTTCAATTCCGGTTGGGGAAGATATCATCGGTCGAGTGGTTAGTCCACTTGGTGAAATGATTGATGGTAAGGGTGCGATTAAGACAGACAAAGACATGCCTATTGAACGAGTGGCTTACGGTGTGATGGAGCGTTCTGGAGTTAACTATCCAGTCCATACAGGTATTAAAGCCATTGATTCAATGATTCCAATCGGTCGAGGTCAGCGAGAACTTATTATTGGTGACCGACAGACTGGTAAAACTACCGTAGCGATTGATACTATTATCAATCAAAAATATGAGCCAAAAGATAGTCGACCGATTTGTATTTATGTGGCGATTGGTCAGAAGCGATCAAAGACTGCTTCACTGATGGCTAAGTTAGAAGAAGCTGGAGCGATGGAGTACACCACCATTGTAGCTACTTCTGCTTCAGAAGCTTCACCAATGCTTTTCTTGGCACCGTTTGCAGGTATGGCGATTGGTGAGTATTTTATGCAACAGGGTAAAGATGTAGTTATCGTATTAGACGACTTATCTAAGCATGCCAATGCTTACCGACAGATGTCACTTCTTTTGCGCCGTCCACCAGGACGTGAGGCATATCCAGGAGATATTTTTTACCTACACTCACGACTACTGGAGCGTTCAGCTAAGCTAAGTAAAGAACTTGGCGGTGGTTCAATTACCGCCTTGCCAATCATTGAAACTCAGGAAGGTGACGTATCAGCGTATATTCCTACTAACGTAATTTCCATTACTGATGGTCAGATTTTCTTGGATACTGACTTATTTAATAAAGGAATTCGTCCAGCACTAGACGTAGGTATTTCAGTATCTCGTGTAGGTTCTTCTGCTCAGACTAAAGCGATGAAGAAAGTAGCAGGAAAGATTCGTCTTGAGTTGGCACAATTCCGAGAACTAGAAGCTTTCATGCAGTTCGCTTCAGATCTTGATGATGATACCAAAGCTCGCATTGATTCAGGTAAAAAATACGTTGAACTGTTGAAGCAAGGACAGAATGCGCCAGTGCCTTTCTACAAGCAGGTAGTAGCTATATACGCTGCCAATAATGGTATTTTTGACGCTGCACCAGTAGAAAATACTCGCAAAATTGAACAGACTTACCTAGAGTTTATAGAACGAGATCGAAAAGATATTTTAGACGGAATCGAAACTGGTCGTGAGCTAACAGATGAAATTGTGGAAAAGCTAAATAAGTCAATTAAAGACTACAAAGATGCTCATAAGAACAACTACGAAGTAGTTGAATAGGCAAGAATAAATCCACTATCATATATGATAGTAAAAATATAGTAGTAAGAAATAATATGAAAATGGTCGATTTTAAAACAGAAATTGAAATAGAAAAAAGAAAAGACGCCGCGAGTGTAACCGCGACGCCAGATAATCACTGCAGTCTGAACTTCTTTTTTAATTCAGCTATTCGAGTTTTTTGTTTCTTGATTACTCCTTGTAGTTCAGATAGATTAAGTTCATCTCCCTCAACACTTACTGCTTCGATATCTTGTGCAAATTCTTCACAGGAAGCAATTAGAGCCTCTATAAGTTCATTATTTTTGGACATGAGAAATACTCCATTATTCTGTCTTTTTTAAAATTAATATATATGTCACTTAAACAAGTAAAAAGCAAAATAATCTCAACCAAAAAAACCGGTCAAGTGACCAAGGCGATGGAGTCTGTGTCTGCAGTAAAAATGCGCAAGAGTCAGGAGCGAGCTTTTACTAGCCGTCCGTATGTTCACTCAGCTTTGCGTATTTTACATCGTTTGGCTGATTCACGAGATGGTTTGTCTCATAAGTTGTCAGAGAAACGTGAGACTGGAAAACAGCTTTTGGTTTTAGTGACCAGTGATAAAGGTTTGGCTGGTAGTGTAAACAGCGCTGTACTTAAAAGGGCTGAAGAAAACTTTAAGAACAATCCAGATACTGATGTGATTGCGATTGGTAGAAAAGCTTTAGAGTTTGCTAAACGTGAAGGAAAGGAAGTGTTAGCTGAATATACGAACGTTGATGATAATGTGCAAATAGATAAAGTGTATGAAATCACCCAAACAATTGTGGATCGTTTTAGAGATGAAACGTACAAAAGCGTAGCGGTTATTTACCAAAACTTCATTTCTACTTTTGAACAAGTACCAGTTAAACGACACGTTTTACCGATTGATCCGGATGATATTTTTGACGTGATGCGTGGTATCAAGCCAAAAGTAGGTAAGTTTAGTCAGGATCGACTAGCTCCTGAGAGCAAGGTTGATTATTTGATTGAGCCGTCTACTAGCGAGGTGCTTGATGTGTTAATTCCACAATTAGTACAAGTACTTATCTTTCACGCTCTTCTAGAGAGTAAGGCGAGTGAGCACTCGGCTCGGATGGTGGCTATGAAGAATGCTACCGATAAATCAAAGGAAATTATTAAAGCTTTGACCATTAAATATAACAAAGCTCGTCAGGCAGCGATTAC
>JAGQLZ010000018.1 GCA_020428895.1 Candidatus Kaiserbacteria bacterium | reverse complement strand
CCGGCCTTTATGTTTTGTAAATTTGTTGTATAGTACCAACAGAAACCAACGAGGAACAAACATGAACGCACTAACAGTCTTGTTAATTATCGTCTTTGCCCAAGCGTCATTTGTAAAAAGTACCCAAAACACGATCACCACACTAGTTGCCGAGACTAAGGAAAATATTAATTTACTTCCCTCTTTACTCAGTGACAATCGCTATGTTCTAATCGGAACAGAGTGGGATGGATTTATTGACTATGAAGAATATATTCCAACTGAAGGAACTTTTTTTGTAGTTGATGAAATCTATCCTGTGCCAGTTCGTGATATTGACGGCTGGCACATCGACTGCTTTATAAGTGTGTTTGAAAACCTTTTTGAGTCAGGTGTCACTCCTCTAGATCATAATGACGAACCTAAAATTAACTACTTGGGTTTGTGGTATACCCAGAGTGAACTATACCAATTAGTTGACTTGTCCAACTGTACCTTACCAGTACCAAACACAGATTCTTGCATCAAAGATTTTTGCGAAATGGAACTGTAAGTTAATGGCCGTGCGGAACGCACGGCCATTTAAATTTGCTATAATCTAATCATGAAAGCAGTCGTTATCGCTATCGGTATATTCATCTTACTGGCCATGTATAACACATTCATGGGCGGTACTCCTTGGTAAAATTAATCCTCTTTCTTTTTTCTTCGGACTGTTTTCCTAACAGTCTTTTTAGGTTTGGTTACAACTTCCTCAATCTTTTCCTCTTTTTCTGTTTCAGTTTGTGGAGATACGTTTTTAGTTATATCTTGAGTATCCTTCATTGCTTTTTTAAGTGTATCGTAACGGAAAGCATAAACAGCCAAAAAACCAATTCCTAATCCGAGCATGATAAGACGCATGTCTTCTGAGTAATCACCGTAGTTGAAGAGTAGTTCTAATACACAGGCAATTATACCAATCTCGACAATGTACTTAATATCAATATGGTGGTAACGCATGTATTCCACCAAAATCCGGTATGCTTTCATTAGAATGATAAGCACTGCAATTGTATGTAAAAATTCGGTATTTACTGTATTAAACACCAGCTGTCGTTCAATCGGTTCCATAAAGACCGTATCCATCATAATTAATACGATGTCATAAATACCAGTTACAAACCCCACCAACATAAACAGCACTAAGGCTGAGGCGGTAATAAAAGCAACAAATGAAACACAAAAATTAAGAACCTTGATGAACGAACCCATATCTGGAATATCATACCATACCCGTTTTAATACTCTATAAACTATCCACGATTTAGTTTTATATGATAGTCTTTTTCCATGCACCGATACTTAACTATCGAAAAAAATATTGGGGAAACACCGCTAGAAGCGGCAGAACGTTTACGTGTGACTTACCCAGAAATTTCCGACCTACCGTTAGCCTACGCCGGCAGACTAGACCCAATGGCTTCAGGTAAACTATTGGTATTAATTGGTGACGAATGCAAAAACCAAACCAGCTATCATTCCCTCGATAAAGAGTATATTTTTGAAGTTTTGTTAGGTATCAAATCCGATACTGGCGATGTATTGGGTATTTTAGATGCCGAAGTTGATTCCTCAAATATTTCATTAACTGACGCGAAAAGAGCCGCCCAAAAATGTGTTGGTAAGATTGAATTACCCTATCCGCATTTTTCTTCAAAAACTGTTGAAGGTAAACCACTTCATACTTGGACAATGGAAGGTCGAATTAATGAAATTAAAATCCCTACTAAAACCTCTACCGTATACAAACTAGATGTTCTAAATCTTCGAACTGAAACTAGAGAAAATATTTATAAATACGCTACCGAAAAAATCGAAACTATCCCACCAGTGACTGAACAACGAAAAGCTCTTGGTAATGACTTTCGTCGTGCTGACGTAAGAGTTTGCTGGAAAAATTTTATCGAATCTGGTCAGCTGGAAGATGCCTTTTCTATCATTACCCTAAAATGTATAGCTAGCTCCGGCACTTACATGCGCTCATTAGCAGAAGTACTTGCTGACCACCTAAACACCACCGGCCTAGCCTATTCCATCGAACGTACCATTATTGGTAAATATAAAAAATTTCCTTTGATCAATTTCTGGATAAAGAAATTTTAGTTGGTTACTATACTCACTTATTAGATTTTAACGATTTAATTTTTTCAATATAAGCTTGAACCGTCAAAACGTACTCTGCATGACTCCAAACAAGTGGTGACGTAGATAAATGTTCTCTAGTGTGCGGGTGCATCTGTTCAGACAACACTCCAGCTTGTGTAGCATGGGAACATGTCCACTCCATAAGTTCGTATGGTCTTTTTAAATCTTCCAAACTCTCTGCTTTTTTAATTAAATACTGGGCTACCCACATGGTGGTTACCACCCAAGGATTCGGTGAATCAGCATTCTGCATACGATAATAACCATCACCTTCATACCTGATAAATCCTTCGCTACCGCCAGTTACTTGCAATTTCTTTTCGATAGTAGCTAGCGATGATGTAATCATTTCATCATCTAAATCAAATACTTCGTACAGAATCGGTCCGTAAAAACTACTACTGTCTAGAGTATTATCATAAACTAACTCACCATCTGCGGTATGTTCTATATGTTTAACAAACATTCCTAAGCCTTCATCATAAAGATAATCACGAATTGATTTTTGCATTCTCTGAGCAATCGCTTGATACGTTCGAGAATCTTGGTCTTTCCCTAACAAAGCTGCAAAATGGGCCGCCGCAGTTAATCCTCCATAAACTGAAGAGGCTGTGTAGGTAGATGAACCATATTTTTCCTCCCATAAGTCGTATGAATCCTGAGGCAATCCAGTAGTTGGTTCAATATAATCACAAAGAAACTTTGCTGCTGGCTCAATGAAAGGGTTGTACAATGACTCAATAAATTCCAAATCTTTATTAATTTCATAATGCTTCCACAAGAAAAATATCATGGAAGCTGTTTCATCTTCTTGAATTGGCAGTTTTGCTTCTCCATTATGCATCCATGGGTGCCACGAGCTCCCCAACGTACCATCAGTTGAATACTTGTGCATCAGATAACCTCCTGGTTCTAAGCACTTGGTCATGAACTGAAAGAACCGCTGAGTCATATCTGTATAACCAGCTTTATCTAAAGCATAAGCAATGATAGCTGCATCTCTCGGCCAAACATAACTGTAAGTATCGCGACCATGATGTAACATATCAGTGTCTGAAGAAGCAATAATTCCTCCATTATTATCTGAATGTACCCGCATAATAATCAAAGACCGCTTGTATAGTTTTTGAAGAGGCTTAGACAGTTCTGAAATATCAGTCCCTTCTTTGTCTACCCAAGCTTGCCAATAAGCTTCAGTAGAAGCGATTAAGCGTTCTGGGGTTTCTTTAATCACGTATTCATCTAATGTATGAATTTCTGGAATTGAGCTACCACAAGTAATCCAATAATGAATTACCTGCGAAGACTTACTTGGGATTTTACAAGTCACACCAATTACCGAATCAACTGAACCATGTTCGACAGGATTTTTTTCTAATATTCCATCTTCAGCATCAAAATAGGTTCCTTGTTTTCCTTCAATACCAAACAAGCCAATATTATATTCAGTAAATTGTTTTCCGTTAGAAAAAGCATTTACTAGAAAACAATTTTTTTCTTTATAGTGAATAACCGCTCCGACTCGAGGATCGTATAAAGCTGTATCACCACGTCTTGATTCACGAATTCTAAATTGTTGAGAAAAAAATACTTTTATTTCTCGTGTATCGTTTAGCTCATTAGTTAATGTAAATCTTCTTAAGAAAACATTTTCTTCATTATGAACCGCGTCTGTACTAGATAAAGAAACTCCAATACTATGATTGACTGCAAAAAAACTACCAACTGAAGTTTCTTCATTATTGGCCAGTGTCACTTCCCAAGCCGGATCATCTAGCCATGAAATACGATCATCCACAAATACCCCAATACGATGAACAAAATTTCCGCTAGCACCGCTAACATGATTAGACAATCCAACTGATGGGTAATAAAAATCGCGCACTTGACCACGATGATCAAGCCCTACTAGAATATTTCCGTTACCAATAGTAACTGCGCGTGACATAAATTAAATGGCGTAATACTTTAAATGTTTAACTACAACTGTTCGAGCAGACTTTGGTGTCTTTGTCTTTCTAAGATCTTTAGCGCAATCAACATCACACAAAACTGATTCTACCCAATCAGCAAAATCATGATTGGTTTTGGATACGTGATAAGAAAAAACTTTATTATCCATACTAGAAAGAGCTTGCTCTAAAGCTCGTAAATCGTTCAAAATTTGACCATCAGTTACCCAAAAAGATTTACCATTATCGGCAGTAACTAAATTTTTGACACTATTTTTTTGACTGGTTTTCTTGGTTACAGTTTTCTTAGTCACTTTCTTAGTTGCAGGTTTTTTAACAACTTTTTTTACTGCTTTCTTAGTAGCAGGTTTTTTGGTTGCAGGTTTTTTTGTTGGCATAATACTTAAGAACTAGAACTATTTTATTTATTTTGAAAAATTTGTAAGGAACGAAATCTTACCTACAAAACGGCGCCACCACGAAACCAAACGATCCCAGAGTGACACGGATGGTATCTTCTGTACTTTTTGGTGGGAAGCTAATTCTGCTTCATCAGAAATTTTACGCTGTGCCTCTAACGTATGGCTCACTCTTAATTGTAAATCACTGAGCGCATTCATAAAGGCAATATATGCATCATATGGGGATTGGTACGGACTGAAGTAAGCATGGACATCGCCGTCATTTGACCACTTTGTACACATATAATAAAAATGATCTGAAGTTTGTAATTTTCTCCAAGTTTCTATCAGTCTATTGTCCTTGGTCGACATTACGTCATTTTCCATTCCATAGATAGCCGATAGAGCGTCACGTTGGATGTCATTACCATTCCAAGCCGTTAAATCTCGGTCAGTATCTGCCCAAGTTAAAACGTCTGGCACATCATATTCTCCAATCGGATCATAAGCTTCAACTGTTTCTGTAGCTGTCTTAAAAGTTGAATCAGGGTGTCTCATAACCATTTCTGGCATATGTCGTAAAAAATTAAAAATTCCCGTATCTTCCCATTGATGTTCGCCAAACGTCTCATAATCCATAAATAGATTTACCGTCTGACCATCACCATGATGCGCGTGAATCCAATCAGCAAAAGTTTCTGCATTAAGCGGGTAACTGGACCATTCTTTATTACCAAAACGAAAA
>JAGQLZ010000017.1:1340-6019 GCA_020428895.1 Candidatus Kaiserbacteria bacterium | reverse complement strand
GGTGTCAATATTGACGTGAAGATGATGTAAGAAATTACACAAAAGAAAGGCCGTAGCAATTGCTACGGCCTTTCTTTTGTGTAATTTTTTCTATCTTTACTCACTTGCGCACTCGGAAAAGAAAATGATTGAAATCGCATTCTTTTCCATCGTATCGCTTGGAAGTAAAATTTTCTATCTTCACTCACTTGCAAATAAAAATAAGCAAAGCTTGCTTTTATTTGTCTCGCATCGTTCGATAGTAAGTAAATCAAAGTTATCCAAAAAATCCCTGACTCAGTTAGGGATTTTTTGTATAGAGTTTACTGTAATAGTTATACACAGAGTGGTGTTGTACTTGAATACAAAAGGTAATAGTATTGTCTGTACGGGTGGGAACTAACCCACATTATTCCTTATGGAAAATTCAAGCCCTATTAGTCAGGATTTCTGGCTAGTACAGCTCCTTGCTGGAGCTACAGTTGCTGGATTAAGCTTCCTGTATTTCTCAGGTGGCCCAGTATCTGATGTTCTTTCTGTGATGTACGCTCTATAAAATAGAGACAACATTACAAACAAAAATAACCACTTAAAGTGGTTATTTTTGTTTGTAATAAATTTATTAAAGTTTTTTATGTGATTTATAAATGAAACGATAGTTTTTGGGTTGCAAAGTATCGGTAAATCAGTATACTAGCCCTTAGCTAATTGTAAGACCTATGTTCGTTGATTGAGTGCTAGCACTCATGAGAACCAATGGGCACAAACCGCGTATTTTTTCGTGAGCTTGTGCTCGCGTAAAAATACGCGGTTTGTTTGTTTTGGTCTGCAGTAGCTATTTATTAGATAGATTCATTTCATTGTGAAATATATCGTAGGAACTAAAGACCGAATGACACAAGTCTTCAATGAAGACGGTGTTTGTCAGGCTGCTACTATTTTACGTGTATCACCGGTAAAGGTGACACAAGTAAAGCAGTCTGAAACAGACGGTTACCAAGCTGTTAAGCTTGCGTACGGTGAACAAAAAGAACATCGTATAGCAAAAGCACAAAAAGGACAGCTAGGTAACGCAGCCGGTTCAATTGAATTCCGCCCTCGTGACTCAAAAAATGAGAATATCGAAGGAGTTGAAGTTGGTGCAGAAATTGATGCGTCAGTATTTGCTCCAGGTGATATGGTGGCGGTAAGTGCGGTGTCTAAAGGTAAAGGATTCCAAGGTGTTGTTAAACGACACGGATTCCACGGAGGCCCAAAATCTCACGGTCAAAAACACTCTCACCGAGAACCAGGTTCTATTGGAGCCACTGGTCCAGCTCGTGTATTTAAGGGGGTACGTATGGCAGGTCGCATGGGAAGCGACAAAGTAACAGTAAAAAATCTTACTGTTCTGCAAGTAAATAAAGATGAAAATCTGATCCTCGTAGCAGGAGCAGTACCAGGTCGAAAAGGATCATTAGTAGAAGTGCGTGGCATTAACTAACCAAACTAAATATGAAAGCAAAAATATATTCTAGTGACGGTAAAGAAAAAAGTTCTATTTCTCTACCAGAGTCAGTGTTTGGTGTAGCATGGAACCCTGATCTCGTTCACGAGGTAGTGGTAAGTATGCAAAGCAATGCACGGAGTGGAAACGCACACACTAAAGACCGTAGTGAAGTACGAGGTGGTGGTAAAAAGCCATGGCGCCAGAAGGGTACTGGTCGTGCCCGACATGGTTCACGCCGAAGTCCAATTTGGACTGGCGGTGGTGTAACTTTTGGTCCTAGAAACGAAAAAGATTTCAGTAAGAAAATCAACAAGAAGGTTCGCGCTAAAGCTTTTGCTAGTATTCTATCGAAGAAGCTAGGTGATAGTGAAGTATTGTTTGTTGATAGTATTGCTATTTCTGAACCTAAAACCTCAGCTGCTAAAGAAATCATTTCTGCAATAGCAAAAGGTTCAGGTCATGAAGATCTTGTTACGAAACGAAAGAATGCAGCCTTAATTGTGCTGAATGATCGTGACGAAGCAACTGAGAAGAGTTTCCGAAACTTCGGTAACATGGAATTAGCACAAGCTAAAGACATTAGCTCAGTTGATCTTCTAACTTACAAATATGTTGTAGTCGTAAACCCAGAAGCGTCTGTAGAAACTTTTGAAAAACGCATGGGTGCTAATACAACTAAAACCGAAAAATAATCATGGCATTGTTTAGTCGAAATAAGACACAGAAAGAAACGAAAGAAACAACTGCTTCATCCAAGGCTCCAGCCAAGGCAGCAGTTGCAACAGATCGCAATCTTTCATCCGTGATCATCAAGCCTCGAATTTCTGAAAAGGCGGTGACTCTAAGCGGGGGAAATGTGTACACATTCATAGTGGCCAAAGAGGCGACTAAGTACGATGTACGAGATGCAATTAAAGCTATCTACTCTGTGACGCCGGTAAAGGTCAATATCGTAAATAAACGACCAAGAAAAGAATTATCACGCATGCGCGGTCGAGTGAGTTCTCAAAAAGGTTACAAGAAAGCATATGTCTACCTTAAAAAAGGTGACTCAATCAGTCTAGTCTAATGTATGAAAAAGTATAAACCAACATCTGCGGGCCGACGCGATGGGTCTGTAATCGAATATAAAAAGAAACTCACTTCAACCAAGAGTAAGCCTCATAAGAAGCTAACCCTAGGTATGAAAAATACTGCTGGCCGCAATAGTCAGGGAAGAATTACTGCTCACTATCGTGGTGGTGGTAATAAGCGCAAGTATCGAGTAATTGACTTCAAGTACAACAAGAAAGATATTCCAGCTGTAGTAGAAACGATTGAATATGATCCTTACCGAACTGGTTTTATCGCTCTAGTCCTTTATAAAGATGGTGAAAGACGATATATTCTAGCTCCTCAAAAATTGAAGGCTGGTGATGAAATTGTTATTTCAGAAAAAGCTAAGATTAAAGCTGGTAACCGTCTACCGCTTGGAAAAATTCCAGTTGGTACATTCATCTACAATATCGAACTAAAGCCAGGCGCTGGTGCTCGTCTAGCACGAAGTGCTGGTAACTACGCTGAAGTAGTTGCTCATGATGGTGGGTACACTCAGATTAAGATGCCATCAACTGAAATCCGAAAAGTTATTTCAACTGGTTGGGCTTCAATTGGTGCAGTATCAAATGAAGAGAATCGTTTAGTAGATCTAGGTAAGGCTGGGCGCGCACGACACCGCGGTCTTCGACCGAAGACTCGAGGTTCTGCGAAGAACGCTGTAGACCATCCACATGGAGGTGGTGAAGGACGCTCACCTCGTGGACATCGCCGTCAACGAACCAAACAAGGTCGTCCGACTGGAAAGGGTCAAAAGACACGTTCACCAAAGAAATACTCAAACAACCTAATCGTACAGCGTCGCAAGCCAGGTCGGCTTATGCGCGGCAACAAGTAAGTAAGATTGAAATAGAAAGATTAAAAAATGACGGGGCCATACTGGCCCCGTCATTTTTTAATTTCTTCGATCACCAAACTTTTTTGCTAATCGATAAATTAGGTACAAGATAAGAAGTAGGAATAATATCTGTACCAATATTGGACGATATAAGAAAGCCGATAATATGGTTAACAAGAAAGTGTATGTAACATTTAGGTTATGCTTTAAAAAATCTTTTACTGTTTGCCAATTAAACTCATTTTTACCTTTATCTAATTTACGTTCAACTTCACCGAAGACACTTTGTGGATTAGAACTGCTACTACTATCAATATCTTTGTTTTGGTTTGAATTTTCTTCTTGAATTTCCTCAGTTGTTTGATTGCTGGTGTCTGATTGGTTGGCTTTACGTTGGCTTATGTAACTATCTAGATTATTACTAGTGTTATTAATAAGGTCGGTTGTTTTTTCCAAAGCATTTTTAAATTGTGTTTCAGATAGATATCTTTCAAGACCAGTTCGGTCATTATTAGAGTCTTTTTTTGTAATATCATTTTCTTCATTCGTCTCAGTATTTGTGTCTACATTATTTTCAACTTCCTCAATTGGTTCAGGTTTAAGTGGGTCAGTGCCGTTTTTAATTTCAATTTCGTCACTAACCCCATCGTTGTCGTCATCTTTATCAATTTTATTACCAACCCCATCTTCATCAGTGTCGTAGTCAACAAAAAATTCATTGCTAACTGAACTATGAGGTACGTCAATTGACTCATCAGAACCGCCGACTACGTCAAGTGTTACTTTCTCTAATTCGGCTCGCAGGACATGTTCTCCGTACTCTGGAGTCCAATCAGTCCAAGCTTCTATAATTCTTCCATCTAAGGCACTGACAGCTTGTGAGGAGAGACGTTTGTCATTGTCGTAGAAGACAATTCGGCCAGTCAAGTCGTTACCAGTATGATTGCGAATAGCAACATAGATGCGGTTTGTTTGATCAGCAAAAATTGGCTGCTCTTTAAACCATAAACCTTCTACAAAGCCAGCGTTATATTCAGTGGCGTAGACATTGTGGTTTGAAATTAAAACCAGAGCCAATATAGTTGATAAATAGATATATTTCATACGATTAGTATAGCTTATTTTTGGTAGCTACCATTTAATTTGGTAGAATATAGATTATTTGTCTAAATTATATCTATGTTTGAAGCACCGCAAATGTCACCGGAAGACAATGGAGAATCTAATGAAGGTTTTGAAAGTCTGTACAATCGTGAGAAGGTTGAACAGGAAGCATTG
>JAGQLZ010000017.1:0-1330 GCA_020428895.1 Candidatus Kaiserbacteria bacterium | reverse complement strand
GAAATTTTCAAAGACCGAGGTCTTGATGAGATGCATGGTTTTGAACAAGCTTCAGCATTGGTTAATATAATGGAAGAATTATCTGAAGATAATGACAATCGTCACGTCGTTGAAGCTTTGGCTCGGATGACTTCCATTATTGAAGCTGATAACAAAGCACATATAAAAAAGACAACTTATCCAGCCGTTGCCGAAGCATTAGGTCGGTAAATAATAATTACAACATTGTTCTTTCATGAGTACCTCAAACATAGATTTTGACGCGGAAATCAAACATCACTTAGATGTTATTCGCTCAATGCAGACACCAACTGGAGTATTTACCGCTTCTGGTGAAGATACTTTTTATAATAAAGCATGGTTGCGGGATATTTACTTTATTGTTTTATCTTTCTTGGAACTTGAAGATTACGATACGGTTAAGAAAGCCGCTAAGGCGCTTTTGACGGTGTTGGTAAAACACAAAGATAAGATAAATTGGGCGATTGATCATAAGCCACATGAGACTTGGCAATACATTCATGCACGTTTTCATCCAGAAACTTTTGAAGAGTACTGGGAAGAGTGGGGTAACAGTCAGAACGACGCCGTCGGTGAAGTACTTAACTTGCTGGTGGAGCTTGAGTTGCGTGGTCAGTCAGTGATTGAGACAGACGAGGAGCGGGAGATGGTCCAGAAGTTGGTTGATTATTTGGTGAATCTTGAATACTGGGATGATGAGGATAATGGTATCTGGGAAGAGAATCTAGAAGTACATGCTTCTTCAATTGGTTCTTGTGTAGCGGCTCTTAAAAAGGCTAATCAGCTTGATTGGATAAATGTGCCGGCGTTTGCTGTTGAAAATGGACAGTTTGCTTTAGAGAATCTTCTGCCACGAGAAAGCAAAACCAAGTTTGTTGATTTGGCTTTGTTAACTTTAATTTATCCTTTCAATGTAACCACGGAAGAGCAGACTTTGGAAATTCTTAAGAATGTTGAGTACCACTTGATTCGTGATAAAGGAGTTTTACGATACGTGTTTGATCGTTATTACAACGAAAATCCAGATGGCTATTCACAAGAAGCAGAGTGGTGTTTTGGTCTCTCGTGGTTGGCTATTATTTACGCTGAGCGAGGTGATAAAGAGAGAGCATATTATTGGCTTGATCGGGCCAAAGGTGCGGTTACTCCACAAGGTGAAGTGCCAGAACTCTATTACTCACATACGGATCGGCCAAACGATAATACTCCACTGGCTTGGGCTGAGAGTATGTACGTGATTGCCTTACATAAAGTAAAGCAGATGAGTTAAATGCAAATGTAAAAGCCGGCGCGATAGCGCCGGCTTTTA
>JAGQLZ010000016.1:3391-8797 GCA_020428895.1 Candidatus Kaiserbacteria bacterium | reverse complement strand
TAACATCATCAATAGCGTGTTTACCTAAGAATTTTTTAAATTCTTTATCTTGTTGAAGTATGAAAGAAGCAACTGACATTAGTGAAAATATTTGACCTTCCTTAATGGGCACCATTTCAGCAGTAATTTTTTGTCTAGGTTGAGATAAAAATTCTTGCATGACATATTGTTCAATACCAACCCTAAGCATAATCATTGAACCTAGTGGTGAAGTCAAAAAAGCGTCAGTCAGATCATCAGGTTTGCGTCTGACTACATCGGCCACATCGTAAGTAGTGCCTTCTTCGTGTCGTTCTTCACTACCAATTACTGAAGTAAAACCATGATAATAGTAGCTATTATGGTAACAAGAAATCATGAAAGTAGCAGTCCAAACGCCAAATGACATGTAGGCAATTGCGCCAACCAAATCAATTATTGGATTACCACCAATGATAGCAACCAATAAAATACTAGATAAGAAACCAAAAAGCGTGACTATAAAACTAATGGTTTTTATAAAATCAACCAAACCACGAGGCAGTATTTTAGCTAGTCTTATTGGTGTTAGGTAACGAATTATGCTGTGAGCTAGGCTATTCATATTATTAAAAGATTAAGAAGAAACCGTAGCTAAAACTCAGTACGACAATGGCTGGTGATAACATCCAAAATATATAAAAAACGACAATACCTACCATCAGTATAATCAGACTCACTATTCCAATGATAATAAAAGTAGACCGAAGAGTAGCTCCCAGCAAACGAGAGATTAAGTTTACGATCATATCGCTAGCCCAGCCTTCGATATCCCAAGCTTTATGACCTTCTTCGGTCATTCTCTTCCAAGGAGAGAAAAATGCTTTAGTTAACTGGGTTATTGAAAATAGCTCAACAATAAACCAAACCAAATTACGCCAGATATGGAAAGCTTCCATGGGAGCACTGGTGTAATGCCAATAAAAGTAATCAATAATAAAAGGCATATAAACTTATGTATCTATTATACATGCCCTAAACACAACAACCGGAAGCAAATGCTTCCGGTTGTGTGTACTCATATATTGTATGAGCTTATTCAGCTGCTTCCTCACCTGCTTCTGGAGCTGCTGCAGCGCCACTTGTGCGTTGCACGTTCTCAGCTGCTGGTCCTTTTGGACCTTCAGTGATGTCAAATGTTACTGCGTCACCCTGTTGGATGTCGTCAAAAGCAACATCAACTAGAGCTGATGCATGAAAGAATACGTCTTTACCTCCATCGCTAGGTGCGATGAAACCAAAACCTGAATCTTTCTTAATTGCGATTGTTCCGTTCATGAACGATAATTTATTTATTAATACTACAAAACTTCACTTCATCTACCAACGCTTCGCGCTTTTAGGAGCTTATGTTTCGTGATTGCATTAAAGCATATTGAGCGGTAATTACAATAGCGTATTTTAATTATCCTCAGTGAAATTAATTGTTACATCAAGTTCGTCATGAGAATTTAATACCGTATAATCAGTATCATCGACAACATTTTTTGCGATTACGTTATTGATAATTTCTCGACCTTGATCATTTAGTAAACCGTCATGTACGGGGATAGTGATTCTAGGGCTAATTTCCTTGATATATCGAATGGCATCGCTAGTTTTGCACCATGGTCCAGCGATGGGAGCAGCTAGTATTGGAACTTTTTTATCACTCGGTACAGTGTAGGCATCACCGGGATAGAACAATTTTTCATCAATAAAATAGCCAGTATTATGCACCAATCCAAATTTTTCGTATATTTCAACATGATTTCCATCAACTGCTTCAAACTTAACTTCGTGGTGGACGGTAAAGTCTGTGCCATCTAGTTTTTGATACGAAATACCTAGTGTTTGCAATATATTTCCAACACTAGTATTAGTGTAAATTTTTACTTCCGGATTTTTAGCGATTATTTCTTTGAGTGAATCTGTGTGTAAGTGATCGCCGTGTTCGTGAGTAATTAAAATTACATCAATATTATCTAAAACATGATCACCACTAGTAATTGAACCGGGGTCAGTTAGGATTCTTAGTGATTTCACCTCCACTAGTAAGCAACAGTGGCCGATTTTTGTGATTTTCATACCAATACCGTATCATAAACTTATGAAAATTTTTTCTTGGAATGTTAATGGAATTCGAGCCGTTGAAAAAAAAGGTTTATTTAAGCCATTTATTGAAAAATATCAGCCTGATGTGCTGTGTATACAAGAAACAAAAGCTCAAGTAGATCAAGTAAAAGATGATTTTGCGTCTTTATACCCTGAATATCATCAGTTTTGGCATCAAGCTGACAAAAAAGGTTATTCAGGTACAGCAATTTTTACCAAGCTTGAACCAGATAAGGTTATTTATGGTTTGCCTGAAAAAATAAAAACCAAATACAATCTTGCAGATAGTTATGGAGACACGACTGCTGAAGGCAGAGTTCTGGTAGTGGAGTTTGAACATATATATGTAGCGACCGTATACACTCCGAATGCCAAAGATGATTTGTCACGAATTCCTATGCGCCAAGAGTGGGATCCAGCCTTTCTCGAATATATGGAAGAGCTTCGAAAAAATAAACCAGTTGTTTTTTGTGGTGACCTGAATGTTGCCCACACTGAAGATGATCTTGCTCGACCGAAACCTAACGTTGGTAAGAAAGGATTCACAGAAGAAGAACGCGCAGGAGTTGATACAATGTTGGGCGCTAACTTTGTCGACACATTTAGAATTTTTACACAAGGCAATGGACACTATACTTGGTGGAGTCATTTTGCCGGAGCTCGTGAACGTAATGTTGGCTGGCGGATTGACTATGTTATGGTTGATGGTGACTTAAAAGATTTAGTAAAGAGAGCAAACATCCATGCCGAAGTTTTAGGCAGTGACCACTGTCCAGTTTCTATTGATATTCAAGTCTAAAACAAACCCATGAAACCTATAAATGTCAATGTTAGAAAATATACTTAAAAAATATGGCTCAGTAAAGCCATAAATTCTTAACTGAAAAACTTTGTCCTTTATAAAGGACAAAGTTTTTCAGTTGTGCACAGTTATCCACTGTGTTGTCCTTTACACTAGTATATAAAGGACATATTATATTGGCAGGCCCAGAAAGGGCAGGTAAGTATCTCCAAGATTCTGAGTTGAAAAACTTCAAACCAGAATCTTGGAGAAACCCCTAAAACAGTTCATTTCAAAATTAAGAGTATTACCTCCAAAAAACTCTAACGTTCTAACAAAACAATTCCCACCCTAAAGTTGAGAATTAAGTATGAAACTCTAACTCATACAAAATAATTCTCCAGAGCAATAAATTTGGTTAGCATAAAATATAATGCGCCAGCTGAAACAAAAAGTTTCAATTAACGCTCTACAAAAGTAAAGGCCTGAGGGCTTCGACAGACAAGTATCACTTGCCTCTCGAACCCCTTAGGCCTTTTTTTATTGAATGAAGAAATGAGCGTAGCAATTATTCTGAATTGACCAATTTTTCTTATGAGTAAAAGCGAATTAGAAAAATGGAAATACTCTTGTGGTGTATGTCCGAATTTGCCCCATTGTCCTTGGGCAAATTCCTGGACGAACGTAGTTGCGAAGCTTGCCGATGTTCCGCTAGGTCGGTCGTTTCCTTCGCCCTGCTTTGAAAATAAGTAAAAGGCTATCAGTGTTCGTCTCCCTCATTTACTCACCGGTTTCCTTCGTCATCCATCAAAATTTAGATAAATATAATCATTTAGTGTTTTTAAAATAAGAAAATGACAAACAATGTTGCATATTTACCTAAGAGCGCATCTGTTTAGAAGAAACTTTATTAAGTTATTTACTTGGATTTAATCAAATAACATTAAAATATTAGGTTTGATGGAATTACCCAACTTTATGCTCCTTAGCGATGGCTTTTAGGGCTGCTGCCTCTTCCTCAGCTTGTTTTTTCTTACCTTTTTCGGCTAATTCCTGAAGCTCGTTTATATCCATTAAAATAAGGCTATCCACACGTTTATCCAGATACTCTTCAGTGTTGTTTGCAGGGTTTTCCAACACCTCTTCCAACAGTGCATGCAGTATATATCCCAGCTTTTTTCCCGGCTTTTCCCCAGTCTTTTCCATAATCTTATCCCCATTGGTCTTAAGTAGCTTTACAGATATTGGGTCACGTAAGGCTTCGTCTACCATCGCCTTATATTTTCGGAAGCGAAATGGTTGTTCTTTAGGTCGGCCAGTGCCAATTCGGTCACAAACCCTTAGATTAAGAAGGTTCTCAATGTTATCCTCCCCTATTCGCACAATTGTTCGTCGTACTGCCGATAAGGTAATTTCATCTGGATCGGCAAAAAACATATGCCAACGAACTAGTTTTACTACCATATCTATTCGCTCACGTGGTTGTTTTAAGCGTTCGAGTATCTTTTTGGCCATTTTGGCACCAACTACTTCGTGGCCAAAGAATGTATAACGCTTGTTCTTACCACCTTCCCTTTTAGTGCGAGGTTTGGCGATGTCATGGAGTAAGGCGGCTAAGCGCATTTCGGTTGAGTAGCCCTTATCAGCGGCTGCTTGTAGGGTGCGTAAGTTGTGTTCATAAACATCAAAATCATGTATTCCACCTTGCAAACAACCAATACCTTCGGTCAATTCTGGAATAATATGCTTCAATAAGCCTAGCTTTTCCATCATGACAATACCTTGCATAGGAGTATCAGATTTTATTAAGCGAATGAACTCGCTAGCAATGCGTTCAATGGAAATATTTCCTAAAATAGCGTTATTTTTGCTAATAGACTGCATAGTTTCAGTTTCAATAGCAAAGTTTAGTTCAGCCGATAGTCGGACAGCGCGCATCATGCGTAAAGCATCTTCCTGAAATCGTTCATCAGCATTACCAACGGTTTTGATACGCTTTTTCTTTAAATCTGCTTGACCGTCAAACATATCTATCAATTCCCCAGTTTCTAAGTTAAAAGCTAAGGCGTTCATCGTAAAATCACGACGTTTTAGATCCTCTTCTAGTGAAACCCCAAAAGTCACTGAATCTGGCCGTCTAGAGTCAGAATATTCGCTTTCAGTACGGTATGGAGTGACTTCTATCACCTTCAGACGTTCATCTTCCTCTTCAGTCTTAACGCCGACAGTACCGAAGTCATTGTTGTAGTAATGGTCAGGAAAAAGTTCGGTAATTTGTTCCGGAGTAGCGTTGGTGGTAAGGTCCCAATCTTTAGGTTTATTGCCTAGCATCAAGTCGCGAGTACAACCACCCACTAAATAAGCTTCAAAACCCGCATCAGTTAGCGTTTTAGAGATAGATTTAACTACCAGCGGAATGTCATTATTGCTGATCATTTCAGGTTATTGTAGCAGATTAATGAGTAACAGTGTTGTATTTTGGGTGTTTTTGATGCATGTTTTATGGGCTTGAC
>JAGQLZ010000016.1:0-3351 GCA_020428895.1 Candidatus Kaiserbacteria bacterium | reverse complement strand
AATCACTAAGTATAATCTTGCACTTTGTGCAGATTCTACTAAGTGTTCTCGACCCCGGCCCACTTGTTTTCTTCCTAAGAATGAAAGAAAACATCGTTCCGCCTCGCACCAAGGTACGCAAGGAAAAACCAGGACTCTATTCTTACAGGATCAGTACACCACATGAGTATTCCCAAAATTATAGTCGACATAAGTCTCCTTAATTTCTAGGTCACAGTTGTCGATCTGGGCGCACTGGTGGTCACAGGTTACTAAGCATTCTAATTCACTACGTTCTTAAAATACTAAGCACCTTCGACCCCGGCTCGACTATTTTTGCTCTATGAATGAGCAAAAATTATGTCTCCGCCTCGCACCAAGGTACGCAAGCAAAGCAGTTTGCTTGCTATAAGAAAAACCACTGGAATTAATTCCAGTGGTTTTTCTTATACCTTGGTGCGCCTGCCAGGACTCGAACCCAGAATAACGGTTCCGAAGACCGCTGTGATATCCATTTCACCACAGGCGCGATATGAGGGAATATGTAAAAATTTATTTTTACATATGTTCCGAATGAGCGCCTGTATGATTCTTCATACAGGCGCGCAACGCAGTTACGCATGCGTTTTAAAACAACGCAGTGCGAATACTATATGATTTTTAGCCAGAAAACGCAATGCCATTTGTTACAAAAAATAAAAACGAGCTATACTAGTAAATATGAATTCATACAAGAGATTGTTGACTACGTTAGTAATTGTCGCCGTTATTGTCGCTGGCGGTGCCGGCTTAGCAGTAATATTAGGTTTTGCAACAGCTGAGAGCACTATCGCTACTCTAACTACTGTATATCAGGTGTTTGGATTGGTGGCGTTAGTTTCAGCCATCATTATTGCAGTTCTTCGAATGAATAAGTCAGAATAATCCATTCAAATAAACACCCGGCTCAATGTGAGCCGGGTGTTTATTATTGTAGAAAATGAACAGTCGTAATAGTATATAATATATACATTCTATGGTGCGAAATGAAGAAAAATTTAAACAAGCTGTCGAATTTCGTAAGCGGGGCTTCACATATTCAGAGATAGCTAAGATTTGTGGTATTTCAAAAAGTACTGTTAGTAACTGGTTATCTAAACAGAAGTTTTCACAAGTGGTGGCCAATGATAATGCGATAAAGGCATCTAGAGACAATAAAAAACGAATTAGCCTTATGAACAAGGCTCGTACAGCCGAACGTCAGTCTCGATACGCTGAAGCAAAACGTTCAGCTGATACAGAATATAAACATTATAAAACTGATCAGTTGTTTGTCGCTGGTTTAATGTTGTATCTTTCAGAGGGAGATACTAAAAATAGTCGATTAATAAGAGTTTCTACTAAAAACATGGATGTGCACAAGATATTTGTCCGGTTTTTGGTTGAATATTTGGGTGTAGATAAGAAAAATATTAGATTTTGGTTACTTCTCTATCCGACCCATAATTTAACCGCATGTGCCAAAAAATGGTCACGTACAACCAATATTTCATTGGCAAATTTTGGTAAGAGCCAAATTATCCAGAGTACTAATAAGGCCAAACCATTGCATTATGGCGTTGGTAATACTATAATCGGTGACACTGTTTTAAAGAAAAAACTCATGAGGTGGATTGAACTTTCTTTAAAAGAGATTAAATAAGTTATACGCGGCTTTGGTTAAGTGGTATAACGGGTCCTTGCCAAGGATCAGTCGGGGTTTCGATTACCCCAAGCCGCACAGCAAATCCCCCATTAGGGGGATTTTGTGTGGTCTGGAGAAAGATGCCTACGCATCTTTCGTGGTAATCGAAACCGCCGGAGCTATATAACTAGCCTTTCCTTAGGCTAGTTATAGCGAGGTGTGACCCGCGGTTCTTAACGAACGTAGTGAGTTTTGAGACCGTCAGGTTTCGATTACCCCAAGCCCTATAAAAGACGTCTTCTGGGGCGTTTACTCGTGTCGCGCTTGTGAATATAGGTACGGTGTATCGTTTGAGGCAATTAAAATAGCTTTGACGGCATATCTGACTACTTGCACATTCAGACTAGATAGGTACGCCACTTTCTCAAAAATATTAGATAACAGTAATTTTAGTTTAAAATATAGTTTCACGCGGAACACTCAAAAATATGAATAAACTATAGTTTAAAGTGTTTCCTATGAAACAATCAAAAAATAAATGATAAACTCACTTAGTACAAAGAGTAACTGACATAAAATGCAACAATTTTCATTATAGTTTGCAAAATAAAGCTATTTCATAAACAATATAGAGTTGTATAAAACAAAAAAGATAGTTTCATGAGAAACAATTATATGTAACAATCTAGTATCTGCAAAAATATCGTTAATAAACTGCCAAATGTATTGAAAATACATATTTCCCGCTTGTCTAACAGTAAAATATATATTTCTTAAAAAACATGATCGTTAGATAAAAAGTTACTAATAAATAAAGATTTTTCCTTAAATTACTCATATTTAAAAGAAATTATGTTTCCCGTGCAACAAAAAGTGCCTAAATAAAAACACGAAATAACTGGGGATAAGTAGGTTGATAGGTGGATAAAGGACAAAGATTGTTGTGCAAATTTACAGTAAATAATGTTATAAAATAACAGTATATTAAGGTAATTCTGTCTTTTAATTAAATTAACATACGTTTCACGTGGAACATAATATAGTTACACGTGCAACGTATTAGCCCACATATTTATTAAGATCATAACTACTAGATTTTAATTAGTATATGAATCTTAATAAATAGTAAACTGTGGAATGATATACTAGTTCTACATGAAACAAATACATAAGCGGGGTTTAAAAAATCAAATTGGAGCTTATGGTGAGACCATTGCAGCTGAGTATTTAAATAAGAAAGGATTTAAGATTATTGGTATAAATTACTTAAAAAAGTGGGGCGAAATTGATTTGATTGCTAAAAATAAGGATATAGTGCACTTTATTGAAGTTAAAACTGTTTCACATGAAACAATTAGTGATTTAAAACAGGCGATTTCACGTGGTACGTATCGGCCCGAGGAACAAGCACATAATCAAAAGTTACTAAAAGTGGCCAGAACTGCTGAAACTTGGTTAGTTGAAAATAACTGGAATGGAAATTGGCAAATTGATGTGGTTGCCGTTAGAGTAGTTACACGTGAAAAATACGCCACAATTAAGTATATTGATAACATAATTCTTGAATAAAAGACAAAATGTCTTTTATTCAATATTCATTTGGTTGTTTCTATCTAAAATAAATAATCAGCAACGACAAATATTATTACTAATGGGTTTTTCTACTTAACATCGACAAAATATACTCAGTTTTTAGTTCAGATTAATTT
>JAGQLZ010000015.1 GCA_020428895.1 Candidatus Kaiserbacteria bacterium | reverse complement strand
GACCATCTAGAAATTCATTAATTTCATCAGCTTCAATCAGTGACTGTTGATCTGAACTTAACATAAACTGGACCGCTTCGGAGATTACTTCTCCAGGTGTTGCAATCTCACAATTTTTACCAACGTTGTTCTCACAGTCACCAACTTTAGTTGATAAAAAACCTTTGTTAAAATCGAGGTAGTCTTTTTCCCGGTTGTCGGTGTTCAGCTATCGCTAACCCTAGTGCTAATTTGTTTTCGTTATAAGCACCTAAAGGAGTGTTCTGGGCATTTGAAGTTACCTCAAGCAGAGCGTTGATTCCCCCACCACCACTAAAATCTCCATTTAGGAAAGCTTCCAGATTATCAATTTTATCAGCACTACATTTATCGGCCGGTTCGTGAATGGTGGTGTCTAGGTAGTCTTTTTTCAATTGTTTAACAACTGGAGCCTTAATGGAAGGTACGGAACAAAGCAGTTTGGAATTACCAGCAATTCTTCCAATAAAGTCCTTGGTAACATGGTCGGTTTGTTGCAGTAGTTCTCGTTTTAGGTCAGTAACAAAATGAGGGCGAATACCTTCAAATCCATTAGCTACAAAATTACGCATTTCTTCAGTTAATTCGTCGACAACTTTTTTAGCTACATACCAAGCAATTTTATCTAAAATTCTTTCTTTGACGTTAAGTTCAGCTGTAAGTTTGTCAATACTAAATAGAAAGCCTCGGTTGATCCACTGGGTAGCTTCAGTCGCTAGTCCACCGCCACCAGCGTTGGCGTAATGAAAAGGTGTTGATAGTGTGAAAGTGGCTGCTAAGACCAGTAAACAAATTATTTTTTTCATAAATTATAATTCAAAATTAGGGTGGAAAAATACGAATAAAAAGGCTGGATCATCGGCGGTAAATATATCACTGTGTGGTTCTAGGGTTAAAGCCATATTTTGCAAAGCTACCTCAAGACTAGCTACGTTTACCTCGTATCGCTGAAGGCGAACTAGGGTTACTACTGGGTCGACATTAATTTGTTTAAAGCCGTCAATATCAACAGCTATAGCATTAATGACATTTATTAAATCTGTGTGTGCTTGAGCAAAAGATTTAGGAACTGGAGTGTTTAAGTAGCGATCACGAAGTTTGTTTAAAGCCGTAATAAGTGGGTCTAAATCATCAAGGCGAGTTGGGTCTTCAGTGTTTATATAGTCTTCGTAGATGTCTATGGCATTTTCATTACCAGTATTGTCGTAGCCTTGTAAAATCAGCGCTGCTTCATTAGCGTAAACTTTGATAGCGATATCTGAATCATCAACAATAATAATATCGCTAGAATTGTATAGATCATAATAAACATCCTGATAAGCTTTTTCGACAAGTTCAGTCGATAATTCATCATCACTTATTCCAGCGTAGCCTGACATGCGGGACATGAGCATGCCTTCTATCATTTCAATCCCCATTTGACCGGTCAGGGTAGTGGGTAGTTCGTAGGGTTCAGTAGTTTCAGTATTTGGTTTGATAACAGTAGCTGGTCGAGCATCTAGTAATACGTCACGCCAGTCTTCAATACCGTTATTATCAGCATCAGAAACTGGGATTGGTTCACGCACTTTTAGGTCAGACGTATTAACAGCTGCGGTTTCGGTTTTATTAAACATACCACTTGGTCGGCCAAAGTTACCAGCTAGATAAGCGGTAGCGACAATCGCAATACCAAGAATAAAAGCGCCAATAATCTGAGGATGGTTATTATCCCTATTCATACTAGTATTGTATAGCAATAGAGAGTAGCTCTGGAGACCAACCGTGTATAACTGGTTAAGAAGTTGGGTATAAGTTGATTATTTTTTGATATTAACTGTGGAAAGTTTGTGTATAAGTTTAATCCAACTTGATAAATCTAGGTCTTCTGCCCGAGTGTTTAGTGGTATGTTAACTTCTTCAAAAATATTGGATAATTCTTCCCGCTTATATTTTGCAGACAAATTTCCAAGTAGCTGTTTACGCTTTTGCCCGTAACCAATTTTAAGGATAGTAAAAAAATTCTCGGAAGTTAGTCCGGATAGCTTATCCTGAGAAATATTACTTACAGTGATAATGGCTGAATCAACTGCTGGCGGTGGAGTAAAATGTCCCCTTTTTACAGTTTTTATGTATTTTGGTTCACCAAATACTGCTACAGACATTGATAATAAAGAGGATTTTTCAGTCCGAGCAATCCTTTCGGCAACTTCTTTTTGCACTAAGAAAACTAGAGTGTTTGGTTGAATTTTAGAATCAAGACAAGTTCGGAACAGGAATCCAGATAAATAGTAAGGAATGTTAGCGATGATTTTGTATTGAAGGTGGCGAAAATCGCAGATTTTCGCCACCGTTTCCCCATCAAGCTCTCGCATATCACCGTGGTGGATAAATAATTTACCACTACTTAACTCTTCAGAAAATGTTTGTTGTAAAGTCTCAATAGCTCGCTTGTCAGTTTCGATAGCGTGGACAGTTGTCCCGCGAGCTAATAGCTCTTTGGTTAAAGCACCGGTCCCAGGACCAATTTCCAACACCAAATCACCAGCCTTTACGTCTCCAGCTTCACATAACCACTTTGGTACTACGTCACTATTTAAAAAATGCTGACCCAGTGATTTTTTATGTTGAAATTTTTCTGACATGTTTCGAGAATACGTCAGTACATATATATGTGCAAGTTGAATACTTAATCCAAAAAGATAGTAGTCTCGTAACCACCATTATCTCTAGGTTCGTGTTTGCCAGCCATATCCACGTACTCGGTACTGATGTCATCTAAGAATGACGAAGGCACGTTAACACGTTGACTACCAAAGATAGTTCGCATATGAGCGTAGGTTAAAAACACTTTTTTCTCTGCTCGAGTTAAGGCTACATAAAATAGTCGACGCTCTTCCTCATGATCTACCCCACTGTCATCAAGTCGTTCGTGAGGAAATAATCCCTCTTCTAATCCACTAATAAATACATACGGAAACTCTAATCCTTTAGCAGCGTGTACAGTCATTAGTCGAACAGCGTCTAGATCTTCTTTGTCTTTAATTTCATCTTGATCACTTTGCAGGGCTGCATTTTCGAGCAAGGCTTCTACGCCCTCTTCCGGATTAAGCTCATCATAGCGAGTGGCTAAGGTTACTAGTTCACGAAGGTTTTCTAATCGGGATAAAGCATCTTCGGTTCCGTCTTTTTTAAATTCGGTTTCCAGACCACTTCTTTTCATTATAAATTTTATAGTTTTGGAAATCGGTTCAGTGCGAGCATGATCAGCAATATCCATCATAATTTGATCAAACCGCTCAACTTTTTGTAAAGTAGCGCCTTTAATATATTCTCGTTTACCCTCAATCATTTTAAGTACGGTAACTTTGCCAATTCCTCGAGTTGGCACGTTGGCAACTCTCGATAAGTCAGCTGTATTACTGGGATTAAGAGCTAGACGTAAATACGCCAAAATATCTTTAACCTCTTTTCGTTCAAAAAACTTGGTTCCCAACAGTTGATACGGTACTTCAAAATTTAAGAAAGCCTCTTCTAACACTCTTGATTGGAAGTTGGTTCTGTACAGTACGGCAATTGAAGATGGTTCGGCCCCGTCAGTTATCAGACTTTTGGCAGTCATGGCAATATACTCGGCTTCATCGACACCAGTCATAGCGGCGTAAAGAGTAAGCTGATCACCCTCATGATTTTTAGTGAAAACATTTTTTTCCACCCGATTTTGATTCTTCTTAATGATGTCATTACTAGCAGCAATAATAGTTTGGGTAGACCGATAGTTTTGTTCCAATAAAACAGTTTTAGTTTTTGGAAAATGTCTTTCAAATTGAAGTACATTGGCAATGTCTGCCCCACGCCAACTATAAATATTTTGGTCGATGTCTCCAACAACACATATATTATGTTTTTCTCCGGTTAAGAGTTTGGCAATTTCAAACTGTACGCGGTTAGTGTCTTGGTATTCATCTATATGTATATACTGGTATCTTTGTTGCAAGGTTTCTCGGATTGGTGGGTGGTTTTTTAGTAGTGATAAAGTCTTGCTTAGTAGGTCATCAAAATCTAGGGCATGATTCTCAGCCAAGATTTTTTCATATTTTTCCCATACTTCAGCAGCCACTCGATCAGGGTAACTACTAGCCTCAGCTAAAAATTCAGATGGTGATAGAGCGTCGCCTTTAGCTCTGGATATTTTAGAGAGGATTTTTTTTGGTTCAAATTGTTTAGGAGAATACTGGGCTTGTTCAAGAGCTTGTTTAATAGCTTTAACGCTGTCGCTACGATCATAAATTACAAAGTGTCGACGCAAGCCCATGGTCTCATTGAACTCTCGCAAAATACGGACCCCTAAAGAGTGAAAGGTAGTTACTATCGGAAGAGTACCACCGCTATGTTTTGTTGTAGCGGTCTGTGAATCTAGAGTAGCCCGTTCGGAAGCTCTATAAGTGGCAATAAGTTCACTTACTCTTTCACGCATTTCTCGAGCCGCTTTATTGGTAAAGGTAACAGCCAAAATATTGTGTGGAGCAATCCCTTCGTGGATCAGGTGAACAATTCTGTGAGTGATTACTCTCGTTTTGCCTGAGCCAGCACCAGCCAATACCATCAGTGGTCCTTCACTGTGCAATACAGCTTCTGTCTGTTCAGGGTTTAGACCATCGAGATATGGTTTATCTGACATAGTGAGTGACACTATAACACGTTGAGTGAAAGTCAGTCGGGGACAGGCGTTAAATAAATTAGATAATTTATTTAACGCCTGTCAATAGCTATTATAGTCTTCATTAAAGCCGTATATCCGCTACTTTTTCGATAACGGTAAAAAGTGTATTTCGTCAATTGCACTTAAAAAACCCTCTAGTAAAATTACCCCTGTACCAAATTTTACTGGTATATTGAATTGCTTACACGGAAGATTGACTGTAGCTCAAAGAACGGCGGTGAGTCCATAAGGAATTGCTTATTATATCCAACCAATCAGACGCTGACTCTTCAAGTTTTAGAAGTAATGGGAGTCAAGCCAAATACAGATTAGAGTCCGGTCACATTGCTCGGACTACACTCGGCTACCTAGCCGGTTTCATGCTCGTATTAACACCTCTGTGTGTACATGCTGGGGTTTTTTCAATGATATTTGGTGTTAATAACACCAATACTGGTGTTATTAAAGAAGTGCCGGACAGTAGTTCCCCAGTTGATTCGTTAGTGCTATCTGCTTGGCAGAATCCAGATACACTCAAGGCTCGGGGTGGTGGAGATATTTTTATAGATGAAGGTGCTTTAGTATCATCAGGACCAATTGGTGAAGACGAAATTGCAAATTATAGCTACAGTGATGGTGAGATTCGAGTTTATACTGTTCGGCCAGGTGACTCCCTTTCACAAATTGCTGAAATGTTTAACGTAACCAGCAACACTATTTTGTGGGCTAATGATATTAGTCGAGCAACCGCTATTCAGCCTGGTGAAACTTTAGTAATACTACCAATAGTAGGTGTACGTCATGTAGTTAAAAAGGGTGACACTATAAGTACCATTGCTAAGAAATATGAAGGTGATGTTGACGAGATACTTTCCTTCAATGAGCTATCTTCGGCTGATGATATTGCCGTTGGTGATACATTAATCATTCCAGGTGGCGCTATGCATTCTGCTCCAACTACTAGATATGCTGGAGCTTCACCAACTAAGACTTCAGGAGTCGCTACTGGTGGCAGTTACTCTCACCCAGCTCCGGGTTCAATTCGTACCCAAGGTATTCATGGTTATAATGCAGTTGATCTAGCGTCTGGTCACGGATCAGCAATTCGAGCCGCTGCCGCTGGTGAAGTTATCGTGTCTAAGTCTTCCGGTTGGAACGGAGGATATGGTAAATATATCGTAGTTCGTCACAGCAATGGTGCCCAGACTTTATATGCACACTTATCGGCTAACTATGTTGGAGTTGGAGCTTGGGTATCTCAAGGTGAAACCATTGGAGCGATGGGTTCAACTGGACGTTCAACTGGTACTCATCTACACTTCGAGGTTCGTGGTGATCGCAACCCATTCTAGGCAGTTTATAAAATTGATTACATTTTACAGATTATTAAAAGCACCAAGCAAATTACTTGGTGTTTTTTAAAGCAATGAGTTCGTTGAGGTCTTTGTAAGAATTAAATTTTCACTCGATATTGTAAAGCCTCAAGCAAATGCGCTTCATTAATATCTTCACTATCATCCAAATCAGCAATTGTTCTAGCTACTTTAATAAGTCTATGAAAAGACCGTGGAGAAAGATTTAGTTTTTGACTAGATTGTTTAAGAAGGTCTTCAACAGCATTACTTAGTATGATTATCTCTTCAATATCTCGACTGCTCATCTCAGCGTTAGTGTTGGCTGAACAATTTTTTAATCTTAGCGTAGATCTAGTTCTGGCTTGAATAATTTTCTCACGAGCTTTTTTGGTTTCCTCTGTATCATTAGTGAGTTCAGTCAAAGTTTCGTAATTAACGTGAGGTACATCTAACCATAAGTCTATCCGGTCTAAAATTGGTCCTGAGATTTTAGTACCGTATGTTTCTTGCATTGCTCTAGCTAAATCGGTAGTGCCGTCTTCAACTCCTCGGTAAGGATTAAGAGCTGCTATCAAGACAAAGTCGGCTGGGAAATCCGCTGTTCCTTGCACTCTTGATATTGATACTACCCGGTCTTCAAGTGGTTGACGCAAAGCATCAAGGGAACGCCGTTCAAATTCTGGAAACTCATCCATGAACAATACTCCTTTGTGAGCCAAGGTGACTTCGCCCGGTTTAGGATTGGCTCCACCACCGACTAAACTGGTATGACTAGCCGTGTGGTGTGGTGACCGAAATGGTGGTTGGGATGAAATTTTATTATCTAACTTTCCAGCTACTGAGTGGATGGCAGTTACAGCTAGAGCATCTTCTCTTGAAAGAGGTGGTAAAATTCCCTGAAAAGCTCTAGCCAACATGGTTTTTCCAGTGCCGGGCGGACCAGCTAATAACACATTATGTCGACCGGCAGCGGCAATTATCAGACCACGTTTAGCTGTTTCTTGACCTTTGATATCCTCAAGAGCTACCGAACTTTGGTGCCAGTCGCTGGTTATTTTTGTGACTGGTTGAGGGTTAAGTTTTTTTTGCGTTTCGGGATTTAAATCTAGATGGTTAATCACTTCCTTTAGACTGTCAGCAGCATAAATAATGATATCTTCCACAAGCGCAGCCTCCTCAGCATTTTCCTTTGGCACAATAACTTCACTGAAGCCGGCTTCTTTAGCGGCCCTAACCACCGGTAGCACACCACGGATTTTTCTTAATGTTCCATCAAGAGCCAACTCGCCAACAAAAATAATTCCGGTTGAATCGGCTTTTATTTCATTAGCCGCTAGTAAATAAGCAATGGCAATTGGCAGATCAAATAATGGTCCTTCTTTCTTAAGATCGGCAGGTGATAGCGAGATTACCACTTTATGATTTTGACTTTTTGGTGCTTTAAATCCAGTGTGTTTGATGGCTGAGTTTATACGATCCTTAGCTTCTTCGATGGCTTTACCAGCCAAACCAACAATAGAAAAAGAATGCAGACCTCGTGAGAGATCTGCTTCAATAGTTATTACTGATCCATCTAGTACGTGCGGTTGAATTGTAAAGACACGTGATACAGACATGGTTTAGCTAATTGATAGTTGATTTTCCGAATCAAGATGTGTTTTACAGGTACGAGCTGATGGATTGGCATTAAGTCTATCTTCTTCTATTAACTCATTACAGATTTCACATTTTCCGTAAGATTTATTTTTAATTTTATTTAAGGCGATTTTAATATTTTGGTAACGAGTTTCTAATTGAGGCATTAAAGCTCGCCGAGCCTCCCAGTCTTCTACAGTATCAGCATCTAAATCTGGATCTGCTTCTAGGTTTTGCGGAGTCTCAGGAACAGCTGTCCAGTTGTCAGTTTTTTCTTCGTAGATAGCTACTGATGATAATTGTTCAGTAATGTTAGCTAGTAGTTCCTCAAGTTTTTCTTTTTTTGATTTTATATCGGTCATATTATTTAAGGTAGGCACTTACTTTCTTGAAGGTATTACTATTGTTTGTAATAACAATTTTATTGGCAGTAGCAAAACCATACACTAAATTTTCATTTCCATTATAGTGTTTTAAAATACGTAAATCATAAGGTTCAACACTAAAGTCTGCAAAACTAGGCGGTAGAGAATTTGTTGAAGTACTTATTTCTAGTGACCCAAAAATATGATCCAAATCATCACTCATAGTTTTCTCCCAGTTCAACATTCCCCCTAGAGCATTAGTGGTATTGTTCACTACAATAATAATGAATTTTTCACCGTCACTATTTCCGCCATAAATAAATTCTTCGATAGTTGAGTTGAGATTTGAGTTGAGATTTATTTGTAGGGCTGACAGGATTTGTGATGGTAGTAAATCATAGTAACGACCGTCAGTTCGAACGATTGGTGTGATGATGGTCAGTTCAGGTTCATTCGCCAATACTTGATTAGCAGTTTCTAGTAAACGAGCTGGTTCAGCTACACTCATTGGTACGTTTTCTCTATTGAAGTTTGAAAATTCACTGGTGTTTTCCGCTTCAATTTCTTGTAGTCTATTATCTAGATATTGATAAGAAGCGTAAGCAATAAATGTTATTCCTGTAACAATGGCAATTATCGCTACTGTACCGACAGCAACAGCGTTGGTACTTAACCGGGAATGTTTATTTGGTTGAGCTTCCCCCTCATCCTCACTTGGTGCCAAAATAATATCCTCACCATTTTTGTCAGCTAGTACGACAGTAGCACTATTTAGCTCACCAGAAGTTGGCTGAATATTTTTCGTTGGTTCTTCAGTGATTTCAGTTTCATCTGATTCATATACTTCTGACACTTCAGGTACGGTAATCTTTTTTGGCTCTTCTGGGATTACTGGCTCGACTTCAGGCACAACTGCTCTAACTGACTTGCGAGGAATGGCTATAACCTTTTCTATCTTTCTGGCAGTGTCATTTTTAGTAGCCTGAATTTCTTTAAATATTTTTGGCTCAGGTTCTTCATGGTCGTCAGGTTCTTCTAATAAAAGAACTGGAGTTGGAATTTCAGTAACCGGTTTTTTCTCATCCAGTTTTTTATCATTTATATTATAGCCGACAATTCTCTCAACAGTCTTTGTTTCACTGACTGCTGGCTTTTTTTCTTCTGGTTTTTTCTTAACTAACTCTTTATTTTTTCTTTCTCCTTGCTCTTCGCGATTTTTGTGACTTTCTTTCAATCTAGATATAACCTGTCTGTGGTCGCTAGTTGCAAATCTTCCAGTTGATGAAGTAGCTTCTTGAATTAAGCCTTTTCGATGTTTTGACTTAGGTACGGCCAGTTTGTTATTTTGACTTCCAGAAAATATCGAACCAAGATCATTTAAAAACTGACTTAGAGACTTGCTGATTTCACTAAATAAATTAAAACGTTTATGTTTAGTGTCTGAGATAATCGTTCCTTCTTCTGACTCTTCTTTTATTTCTATTTCATCAGAAACAGATTCAAGCAATGAAGTTTTTTCAGGCTTTTTATTTTTTTCGAATTCGGCTACTTCAATATCCAAATGAGGATCGTTTTTAATTTTACTCTTATCAATAGTATGAAAAGGCGGATTGGTTGATACTACTTTTTTGGATTCATCTTCAGGTTTCTTAGTATCGGTATTTTTACTAACCAAAGCCTTTTTTAGATGTTCCTTTTTTTCTTCTGGTTGTCGATCTTCACCTTTTTTTTCAGTCTCTACGTCTTTATCGGCAGGAGTTTTATCATCCGCTTTATTTTCAGCAGTTTTTTTGTTGCGATTACGTTCAAGGTCAACCGCGAATGTGCGGATTTTTGGCAGTGAGTCAGAACTGCCTTTTTCATCGGTCATGTATATAGTATGGCACGTTTTTCGCTATTTATGAGGTAGTGTATGTGGAACTCTAGTCTGTTTTTGGTTGCCGTGGAGTTGGCTTTTTTATACCCTTTCTTTCCGCGTATTCTGGATCTGCTTGTTTTAAAGATACACCAATTTTACCGTCTTCCACTTTACACACCACCACTGGCACGGTGTCTCCTTCTTTTAGAACGTCTTCAACATTATCAATTCTAAAAGGAGCAATTTCAGAAACGTGTATCAATCCTTCATTAAAGGCATCGAGTTTTACGAAAGCACCAAAAGTAGCAATTCTAGTTACCTTTGCTTCAGAAACTTTATCGCCAACAGTATATATTTTTGTTAAAGCCAGAATCTTATCAGCCGCAATTTCAGCAGTGCCGTCACGTCCAGTGATGTACACAGTACCGTCTTCTTCAATAGTTATTTCTTCAACCCCAGTATCATCTTTAATTCCGTTAATGGTTTTCCCTCCAGAACCAATAACTAATCCGATTTGTTCTGGCAAAATGTTTAGAGAAATAATTTTAGGAGCTCTTGGAGAAATATCGGCTCTTGGCTCAGCAATTTCTTTGTTTATAACTTCTAAAATCTGCAATCTGGCTTGTTTGGCTTTTTCTAGTGCGCCCGCCAGAATATGTATCGGTACTCCGTCTACTTTTACATCCATCTGAATAGCAGTTACTCCTTCGGTGGTACCGGCTACCTTAAAGTCCATGTCACCATGTTCATCTTCTGGTCCTTGAATATCTGTTAGCAGAGCGTAACGTTCGCCATCAATCATGACACCAGAGGCAATACCAGCTACCGGTCTTTTCATTGGCACACCACCATCCATAAGAGCTAGCGTGGAACCACATACAGATCCCATAGAACTAGATCCGTTACTTGAAAGTGTTTCTGAAACTAATCTAATTGTGTAAGGAAAATCTTTTTTATCAGGAATCATTGGAGCTAAAGCTTTTTCAGCCAAGGCCCCGTGCCCGATCATTCGTCTGTTAAAACCTCCAACCCGCCCAGTTTCGCCAACTGAAAATGGTGGGAAGTTGTAATGGTGAATAAATCTTTTATTAGCATCTTGGTCTTCGATGGTGTCAATTAATTGAGCAGCGTCTGGGCCAGCTAAGGTTAGAGCCGTAAATATATGTGTGCCACCACGATAGAAAATACCAGAACCATGTAACACTGGTGATACACCCCCAGCTTTTGCAAACAGGGAGCGCACTTCATCCATACCTCGACCATCGGCACGCTTATTTTCTTCAAGAGCTCCTCGGTGAAGCTCCTTATCAACAGCTGTTTCATAGAAATCACTGATATATGAGACAGGAACGGTTTCATCAATTTCTGCAACAGCTTTAATAAACTCATCTTTTAGTTCATGCAGATGGTCTTTACCAGCTTTACCAGAAAATAAAGTCTCACTTAATTTAGTTTGGTAAGTGCTTTTGAATAAGTTGGTTACTACATCGTAAGTTACTTTTTCCGCTAGGACTTTCTTCTCTTTACCAATTTGTGACACAATTTCTTTTTGAAAATCTTCAATTACCTTATGTAGTTTGATAGAAGCTTCGAAGATACTGATGATATCAGCTTCGGCAATTTCATCCGCTGCCGTTTCAATCATGTTGATAGTGTTGTCTTTACCGCATGCTAAAACTTCAAAGTCCAACTTATTCTCAGCTCGTTCTACATAAGTTGGATTTATTACTATTGCTCCTGATTCACGTTCTCTAGCTATACGAACTGCACCCACTGGTCCGTTCCATGGAATGTCAGATACAGATAAAGCCAGTGAAGCACCGATAACTCCAAGCACATCAGGGTCGTCTTCGCCCATCGCGAGTACCGTGATTACAACTTGTATGTCATTTCGCATAGAATGATCAAAAAGTGGTCGGATAGTTCGGTCTACAATTCGAGCTGAGAGTACAGCTTCTTCACTTGGCCGTCCTTCACGTCTCATGAAACGGCTACCAAGGATAGCGCCAGCGGCATAAAATTTTTCTTCAAATTCTACTGATAATGGGAAGTATGAAACATTCGGATTTTCGCGACCCATGACGGCTGTAACTAGTACGGCTGTTTCGCCTAATCGAAGTAAGACAGAGCCGTTAGCCTGATCGGTAAGATCAGAAAATTCAGCGGTTAGAGTTTTCCCGCCTAAATCAGTTGAAAAGGTTTTTGTTTGCATTTTTACTTACTTTTATTGAGATATCAGTTTCAGATTGCAACAAAATTATGTTGGTTGTAATCTGCCTACCGATATCTCATGTGACTAATTAAATAAAAATAACAGAGACAATGAAAAGTACAAGTTCATTTTATTTTTATATGTGGCAAATTTTGTTTTGAGATTCATTTTAAAACAGCCGGATGAGACTTAGTCTCATCCGGCTGTTTTAGTAACTTCTAAAAATCATCAGTATCAGTTCCAACCACTTTTTGTATTTGTGATCGGAGGCCACGGTTTCCTTTTTTTCGATTTGGTTTGTAACCAATTAAAAATCGGTTTGGATCTTCATCAAGGTCGATGAAGTCGTCTACTGTTTCTTTAAATTTTCCAGAAGCAGAGCGACCAAAGGTAATTGCTTCTACCTGACAACCTTGGCTTTTCACGTACTCAGCTAGAGGGATAAAATCACCATCGCCAGTTGCTAGAATAATAGCATCGACTTTGTGGGCCAGTTTAATAGCATCAACCGCCATACCAACATCCCAGTCAGCTTTTTTGGCACCCCCGAAAAATATTTGTAAATCTTTAGTTTTAATTTCGATACCAAGTTTTTCAAGTGCCTCAAAGAATGCATTCTCCTCCCCTGTCTCGGTATTCACTACGTATGATAAAGCGCGGATTAATTTTCTGTCACCTAAGGCGGTTTCAACTACGTTGCCAAAGTTAACTTTTGATTTGTATAAATTTTTTGCACTGTGATACAAATTTTGTGTATCGATTAAAATTGCTACCCGTTGTTCTGGGTGTCGGATTACTCCCATAAAAAATATAAAGTTTAAGTATTAAAATAATTTTTAAAAAGAACCTTCGATATTAACTATATCAGAAAAAAAGTGTCTACCACCACCGATGACATCGGTGGTTTCTGACGGTTCAAATAAATCTCGTGATCAACTCGTGGCCATATTGAGCTGGCTCGCCGTCTTGGTAGTAAGACAACGCTACAGCATCAGAGTCATTGTGTGCCAGATGCGTGTCGTTGGTCACATAGTTGGCATGGTCGAGGCGCTCTACCAAAATGTAGGTTTCGGTAGGGTCACTACCGCTGAGCTCTCTCGCCCATTCTATAGCGGTGAGAGTTTCTTCAACACCACTGTGTGGATGATCTATCGACATTTCTTGTTTCCCTTTGTTTATCTGTCGCAACCATAACAAAACCTCTCGCTTTTGCAAGCAAGAGGTTTTGTTTTTGAGACTGCACAGAATCTCATTAAAGCTTTAGCGCTTAAGGCCTAGTTTCTTGATAAGTGCTTGGTAAGCTGACTCATCTTTCTTGGCTAAGTAGCGTAAGTGTTTGCGTCGGTCAGCTACCATTTGTAGTAGTCCGCGACGTGAGTGAAAGTCTTTCTTGTGCTTTCGTAAGTGGGTTGATAGTTCATCAATTTTACGAGACAACAGAGCCACTTGTGCTTCTGGAGAACCAGTGTCACCTTCGTGACGTTGAGTTCCTTTAATAGCGTTCTCTTTTTTTCGTTTGCTTAACATTTTGTGAAAAATTATCCGCAGTCCACCTAGTCGCATTAGTATGAATACTTATTGATACGATACGGGAGGAACGCAGCTTCTGATATAACCTGCGAAGGTTGAGCACAACTATATCATAAAAATACAATTTTGCAAGTTATGCGACGCTTCCTATCCTTTGTCAAAATAAATGGCCAAAATTTATAGATCTTACGGAAAAGATTTGTAATCTTTGAGTAGAGAACTTGATTCGTATCTATAAATTTTGGCCATTTGTTGACTCCTACAAAGATTCGCCTCCCTTGGTCTAGGAGCCTCCTAGACCAAATTACTACAAACATTTTACGACCCTTTCCTGTTATCATATATGTATGAATCTTGAAGAAGCCAAGCGACAGTTTTTAGAATATCTTGAAATCGAACGTGGTCGCAGTGTAAAGACTATAGAAAACTACGATCGGTACCTAACAAGGTTTTTAGAATATTCGAAAGCCAAGAAACCATCAGACATTACCGAAAAGAAAATTCGTGATTTTCGTCTGTGGCTCAATCGTCAACCGGGTACTAAGTATGGTCGAAAAGTTGACTCAATGAAACGGCGTACCCAGAATTATTATTTGATTGCCTTGCGAGCTTTTCTTAAGTTTATGCGCAAACGTGAGATTGAATGTGTTTCACCGGAAGTGATCGAGTTGGCAAAAGTGTCAGAACGTTCTCTAGATTTGATTACAAATCAGGAACTAAAAAGACTTCGAGCGGCACCAAAAACTAATACCCTTAGAGGTATGCGTGACAAAGCTATTCTTGAATTACTTTTTTCTACTGGTCTGCGTATCTCTGAACTTTGTTCGTTGAATATTGATGACGTTGATATGACTCGTGATGAATTTTCAGTTCGTGGTAAAGGAGATAAAGTACGGGTAGTTTTTCTTTCTGATGAAGCAAAAGAAGCGGTTAAGAATTACCAAAAAAATCGTAAAGATATGGATGAAGCAATGTTTATCCAATATGGTAAGAATGCCAAGAATGCCCCAGACTTAAGATTGTCACCGAGAGCGGTTCAAAGAATTTTAAAACGCTATGCCATTGAAGCTGGCATTACTCGTAAGGTCACCCCGCACGTTATTCGTCATAGTTTTGCTACCGATTTATTGAGTAATGGAGCTGATTTGCGTTCAGTCCAAGCTTTATTAGGTCATGCCAATATTACTACCACCCAGATTTATACTCACGTAACTGACAAACACTTGCGTGACGTTCATAAAAAGTTTCATGGGAAATAAAAAAGCTGGACGCCCGAAGGGCGTCCAGCTTTTTTATTTACGTTTACATCTTCCAAAGCTTTTTAATGAATTTCCAAATTAGTCTAATGATTATTATTACCATTAGTACATATATAGTTATCCGAACAGTCCAAAGAAGGAAGATGCCAAAAAAGGCAGATAAACCAATTAAAGTTTTAGTGTACTGGTCCTCAAGTTCATTCCATGCCTGTTGCCACTCCTTAGCTTTTTCACCAACTATTATCGGATCAAATCGACTGATGTATACCGAAAACTCCACTACACCAAGACGAGCTTCTAGGTCAGCTGCTTTTTGATAGAGATTATCTAGTTGAGAGTTTAGGCTGATTACCCGCTGAGTAAGAGTATCGATATTTTGTAGCTTATACCTAATTGCTTCTGATAAAGCTGAGGCGTCTTTTTGAACTTTGGCAAATTCTGCTAACTCATCGAATTGTACTTCAGCACTTGCTAGAGACTTTTGAGCGCTAGCCAATTGTTGTTCAAGTATATTTGTACGACTTAATAGTTGTTGTCGGTGTCTAGTTACAGAAGTAGTGTTACGGGTGTATTCAATATCTGAAAAACTAGTCAGTCTCGCAAGAACATTGTTTGCTTCAGCTTCACTGGTAAAGAAAGTAGCGCTACAGCGGTTGGTTTGTTCACTGAGTGATTTAAAGTGAATATCACCCCTCTCTTTTATGTCTCGAAGCGCACTACAAGCGGAATCGAACTCTCGAGTTTGTCCGGAAATATTGTAAGTAGTAGTTTCGTAAGATTCTAAATCAGCGGTGTAGTCGTTTGTGGTTGGCTCGGGGTAAGGATATGAAACAGAATCGTTTGCAACTGCCGACATTTCCATTACTCTCTCCATACCGTCAGATCCATCACGCATAGCAAAATTAGCAGATGGTGACGCTGAAGTTCCACTACTAAATTCAAGACCAGTGCTTCTAGATGAATTTAATGTAGCCAGCATTAATGAAACAAAAATAAGTGTTGCAAAAATTATTATCACGCCACCGATTCCGTAGCGAACGTATTTATTTTGAAAAATTGAAGGCATTGTTAGATGGGTTATTTCTTAATTAATTTATTATATCAGTACCTGTGTATAACTTATTGCCATGGTTAATATAATCATATATAATCTTAGTGTACCCAGTACATCAAATTTAGTTCTTTGAGACTACAGTAGTCTCACCCACAAACCCATAGCTTTTCGCACCCCCCCCCCCAGATACGCCCGACCCACACAAAAAAAACGAAAAGACCATGGGTTTTTTCAATGCTCAATATTGCATATAAACAAAACCCGCGCGCCCTTTAAGGGCGCGCGGATTTTTGTTTTTCTGTCTACTTTCCGTATTTGTTTAGAATTGATTTAACTCCAGCTAGGTTTTGATTCCACTCAGTTGATTGATATGAACCAAGTTCAACTGTAATAGCTGGTATACCAAGTGAAGCTAACCAACCTTCCGCA
>JAGQLZ010000014.1 GCA_020428895.1 Candidatus Kaiserbacteria bacterium | reverse complement strand
TAAAAAATTTTCTATATAGTTTCAAACAGACAAAGATGGAGAAATAGATGAAGCCAATCGTTTACAACACCATTCGGAATGAAATAAGAAGGTGTGTTGACCTCAGAGTTTTGGGTGAAATCACTGACTTTGAACAACGAAAAATGCTTAATGAACTTATTGAAAGTCTCATACCATTACACGGTGCTGAAACAGTCAAACAGTCTTTCGAACTTCTTAAAAAAGACCAAATTTTAGTAAGTTTGATAATCTTTTTTAGTAGAAAATGGATGCCGGGGAAAATCATAAGTCTAATTATTACATTGTGTCTTAATCAAGAAACGACACAAAGAGTAAGTATTCTTATGCAAATGAATATCAATACGGCACAAAAATTACAAGAACAAACCCAAACCTGAATTCACAAAAACTAAAATACCCGTCGCAAATTGCGGCGGGTAATCTATTTTTTACAAACTCCTTTTACTATCACTTCAATTTCTTCAACTTCAAAATCCTCTAAACCTAAGAGTTTTTTTATTTTTTCATCCGGAGCGGTAAAGTGGCGAACCTTACGACAATCATCACAAATAGCATGGTGATGTGGTTCAGTTTGATATTCATATAACATCCCCTCTTTACCTAAGTGTACTTCTTTTATTAATTTATTTTTAACAAATAAATCCAAACTTCTATAAATTGTCACCTGATCAATTTTTGGTAATTTATTATGAATATCTTTAACTGACATAGTGCCATGCTGACGCTTTAGCACTTGTAAAATTTGTTTTCTTTTGTCCGTTAGTCTAATTGTCATATGCAAATCATTTGCATCTTAACAGGTATTTGTTATAATCGCAATTGCAAATGATTTGCATATACTACCAAAATAAACTGTTACTTTAATGATAATTGAATCAATTTTAGCCGCCACCGCTATAGCTATCACTTCCCTAGTTGGAGTTTTGTTTTTTAGAAATTCTGGACACTTAGAAGGAATTGAAAGATTTGTGGTACCAGTAGCAGTTGGAGTATTTTTGAGTTTAGTATTGTTTGAACTAATACCTGAAACATTAGCGATGTCTCCTGAATATGGAGGAATTGCTGTCGCTTTTGGTTTTATTACTTTTTACATTTTAGCTAACATTCTTCATAAACGTTATCATCATCTTGAAGAAGCCGACTGTGATCGCAAAGGGGCAGCTATGTTACTACTAGTTGGTGATGCGATTCATAATACAGCCGACGGTATAATCTTAGGTGGAGCGTTTTTGATTGATCCATCTTTGGGTTTTGCTACGGCTGTTGGATTAGCTCTGCATGAAATTCCACAAGAAATTGTGGAATTTGGTGTACTCATAAGAGCTGGTTATACCAAAACTAAAGCGGCTTTATATAACTTTATTTCTGCCAGTAGCATTATTGTTGGTACTTTATTTATTGTTTTAGTAGCAAAACATGCCAATGAATATATTTGGTTACTAACTGGTATTGCAGCTGGCAACTTGTTATTTTTAGCCGCCAGCGATCTATTGCCACGCATTCACGGTAATCTAAAAAATTATGGCAGTATTTGGCACTCAGCTTTGTCCATCACTATTGGTTTTATCATAATGACTACAGTCTTGATTTTGACTCATGAGGTATTCGCTGACAGTCACACTGATGAAGAAACTAGTCGATACGACCTGAATGAACATAACTAGATATTATTTACTTGCCTAGGCAAACAAAACACCGGCGCCTACGGCGCCGGTGTTTTGTTTATCATCAAATTAATCGTCGGTTCGAAAATTTTTAATTGAACCACACTCTAATTTTTCTTTGTCACCATCTTCATATTCAACACACAATGTGTAGTAATATCTAGTATCTTCAATTAAACGATATAATCGACCGTAGTAATCTTTTTTACCATCAAGATCGTTATCAACGATAAATTTCATTAACTCGTTACGTTCAGTTTTGATATCGTTATAAGTATCTTCATCTGTGGCATCTTCAACATCGTCATCATCAAGTCCAAAAATAAAGAAAACTGTGCCGTTACGATAATCATTCATATCAACTTGTCCATAGACATAAGCAGTTGTAGATTTTACTTTATCGTACCCTTCTGTATCAACTTCGGGTTCATCACCGTTATTTGATTGCGAGTCATCATCAGTGGTAAAACTAAGAATTTTTCCATACTGCTTATAACCATCAGGGCCGTATGCTACTGAGCGAAAGTAATATGTTTTATCATCATCCAAATTATCAATAGTGATCTTAAATGATCGTGTATCATCACCGGTGTTTATGATATTTAGAGTTTTAGTTTTATATTTTAAATTGCTCCGGCTCGTTCCATATTCAAAATAACCAACAGCCTTTGGTGCGCCATCTAGGTCAATATTTGTACGAAGAGTTACTTCATCATTCTTGATGTTATTAGCAGATAATGTAGATAACTCTATGTCATACGAACCACGCTTCTTCAAATCTGGATTAGTAGTACCGTATCCAGAATCAGAAACATTAGAAGAGCCCGTAGTTTCACCTCCGGTTACTGACGATCCGTTTACAAAAATGTGATATGACACTGTATTTGAATAATCACCTCTTTTACGAGCTTCTACTTGAGCTTCTAAATTAGCTACTACTTTCTGCAAATAAGCCACTAATTCAGCTTGGTCATTAGTTGTATAGGTAGTAATGGCAGCTACTACATTATTAGGATAAGCAATACTAACTACTGCTAAAACAGCTACCAAACCAACTACTACAGTATTTATAATATAATTTTTCATACTACTTTTAGTAGTATGACTATACCATACTATTTGACTTTATGCAAGTATATCAGGCTTATTCTGCCAAACTGACCCTTGTCTAACCAATAATTCTTCAGCTTTGTCTGGTTCGTACATTATTTCTTCTACTATTCTTTCAGCTCTAATCCCTTGTGAAGCTTTGACCAATATCAAATCACCAGATTCAATCATATCCTGCAATTCCCTACCTGCTCGTTTAACATCTTCATATTGGAATATATTTGCTTCATCCATGCCATTTTCTAAAGCTCCTTCAGCTATTTTTCTAGCTCGTACACCAACCGTAAATAAGATATCAGCACTTTGGGCTGTTAACGCGCCAATCCGTTCATGTTCACGTACTGAATACTGGCCAAGTTCCAACATATCACCAAGTACGGCTATCTTACGTTTAACACCATGAATTTCTCGTATTGTGGCCAAAGCACTTTCAACCGCTACTGGTGAAGAGTTATAAGTATCATCAATGATAGTAGTGTGTTTAATGCCTAATAATATCCGCATACGACCCGGAGTCGGTTCCAATCCAGACAATTCATTAGCTGCTTCTGCAAGTGACATTTCAAATAATGAGGCGGTCGCCAAAGCTGCTCCACAACTATATAAAACATGGTCACCAACCATCCCTCGAACTTTCACAGTAACCGTTTCGCTAAGTGAAGATATGTCAAACTGCAATCCAGAAATCGTATCATCTTGGTATAAAAAACTATCATTTTTCATTCTAAACTGCGAGTCACTATACCGGCTATAGCCAATGGATCGGTGTCTAACATTTTCTAATTGATTTCGAATAATCATGTCATCATGATTATAGACAAGAACGCCTTCTGGTTTTAAGGCATAAACCAATTCCATTTTTTCCGCTACTACATCTTCTGGCATTTTAAAATATTCAACATGGACTGGCACGTCAGGTAATCGAGTCAAAACCACCACATCAGGCTTAAGCCAGCTGGTCAAACTCTTCATGTCACCCGGTCGATCAACTCCCGCTTCAATTACTAACACTTTTGGGTAGTTGCTTGGGAATAAAGCCGTAAAAAAACCATCTACTATGTTTTTTGTCCAAAGAATTGGATTGTTCCAAGCATTTGGTAAACCAAGTACCGTAAGCGGTATACCAATTTCAGAATTATAACTTTTTTGACTTTTACGAGCCGATAATTTTCCTTTAAGAGCTTCGTAAATTGCGTCTTTTGTTGAGGTCTTACCGACACTACCGGTAACCGCAATTATAATTGGTTTGGTACGATTTATAAGCATTCGTGCTTCGGCTGACAATATCGCTACCACCATCTTCTTAAAAAATGCTTTCATATTGGATATTTTGTTTGGTGATTATAACATTTATTTAAGCTTTTAATGTTCAAATGATTATCTGTCTGGTGGGATGTTATAATAATTTATCAGGAACTTTACTAAGTCCATAAACGGATCCGTTAAAGTTTCTGATCCATAACGCACTCCTTGCGGTTCTACAGTGTAAAGAAAAACTAAAAATTTTGGATCATAGCTTGGGAAATAACCAAAAAATGAATGTAGGTATTTGTCTTCATAATAACCACCATTATTAAGGTCGGCTATCTGCGCAGTACCAGTTTTAGCCGCTATACTATAATGCTCCATAGCTACATCTCCACCTTTCAACGCCTCATCTACCACAACTGTTAACATACGTGAAATTTCTTCACTAGTGGATTGTTTAAAAACTTGCGCTCCTTTCGGATACATAATTTCCTTAACAGTTCCATCTGTGTATTTAATTGAGCTAACAATATGTGGAGTTATCATATAACCTCCGTTACCTAAAGCTGATAAAGCTCGGACTGTTGCAATCGGAGTTAACGCAATACCCTGTCCAAACGATGCTGTAGCATACTCAACATCGCGTGGTGCATCTAGGTTATCAACCAAACCAAAAGCTTCATTTGGTAGGTCTATACCTGTCTCACTTCCTAATTGAAGATTTTTGAAATAACTTCGAAACGAGTTTCGCCCCATTCTTTTTACAATTTCTGCTACACCGGTGTTTAAGGACTGATTTAAAACTTGTTGCATGTCTACAGTACCGCGACCTTTGCCGTCATAGTTCTTGATTGTAAAATCATTAAGTTCTAAGAAACCCGCATCATAATATGTTGAATAAGCAGTAACCGCTCCATCATCTAATCCTGATGCCACAGTTAACGGTTTAATTATCGAGCCCATCTCATAAACACTTTCTACCAATGGGTTCTGGAAGTCTTCAATTGGTACATTACTACGGTCATTCGGATCAAATGTTGGAACGGTATTCAATGCGTAAACTGAACCGTCTTTAGGATTAATAATAATCCCGCCTGTAATTACACTATCGAATTTATCGTTAACTTTCATTAACTCACCATCAAGAATCCTTGCAACAGTTGGTTCAATAGTTGTAACTACATCTGCTTCACTATTATTACGTCTATCAAATATTAAGGCTCCAATGTTACCAAAAATCTCAGCAAAAAAATTCACTGACATTTTCTCATTGTTGCGCCAGAGTACGTGGTCGTATTGTCTCTCTAAACCGTATTTACCATGTAAATCTGTTCCGTCAGCATTATATCCAACAAATCCGATTGTTCGCGCACTGAGATCTTTACCTGGATAATACCGCCACTGATTTCGATACAACATTACTCCATCAAGATTGGCAGCTTCTATTTCACTGGCTGCTATTTCTGTTAATTTATCCTCAATTTCAACAAAAGTTCGATTCGGTAAATTAGCTCGATACATAAACACGTCTTTATCTATGCTTATGTGATTTTTAGCAATCTCGTAAGCCTTTTCAGGTTCAGTTAACCTAGACGGGTCTAGTGCCAAAACATAGCCAGACTTTATAGCGGCGGCTGATACTGCTTCCCCGTCTTTAGTTGTAAAGTAAATTGCACCACGAGAATATAACTGAGCGGTGGTATGCACATACTGACTTTCTGCTTTACTAGCATAATAATTACCGTTTAAAACCTGAACATGATACAACCTGGCTATCAAAATTAAAGAAACCAGCAATACTAAGCCGGTCAATATTCTTATTCTAAATAATGCCTTCTTTCTCATATCTNNTATCTATCCTCCATCACGTGGCGACATAACCAAGCTTGGTGCAGAACGTGACACAAAAATTTTATCAGATTGTTCAGTCAAATCAGACTGTTTAGCAATTCTTTCACTCACTACATGTTGAGCAGAAATATATTCAGCTTCTAAATTAGCAATTTCTGAAAGAACCAATTTATTATTTCTTATTGTCTCCTTTTGGACAACCACATGTACAACAGACATAGAAACTAAATACATATAAACACCCACCGTACACAATAAAACCAACACTAAAGTCGAGTTAGAAAGAATTGGTGATATATTCTGTATTACTCGTGGGTTCATAATTTTTCTATGATTCTTAGTTTTGCGCTTCGTGAGCGCGGATTAGCTCGTAATTCTTCTTCGGTCGGTATTATTGGTTTTTTATTAACTAACAACCCAACCTGATCGCGTGCGTAACTTTTGAAACATTCTTTGACAATTTTGTCTTCCAAACTATGAAAACTAATAATGGCCAAACGTCCTTTGGGACACAGTGCTTCAAAAGCTTTTTCTATAAATTCTTCAAGTACTGACAGCTCATCATTGACAGCTATTCGCAAACCTTGGAAAGTTTTTGTGGCCGGATTTACTTTCCCTTTGCGATAGAAACTAGGTGTGCTGTTGCGAACTATTTCTGATAGTTCTTTAGCAGTTTCAATTTTTTGTTTTTTTCGATATTCAACTATTGCTTTGGCAATTCGTCTTGAAAATCTTTCCCCTCCATAGCCATAAATCACATTAGCTATATCTTGTTCATCCCATTCGTTTACAATGTCTCCAGCCGTAAAAGCGTAATCAGCTGGGTTCCCGAATGTCATTAAGAGTGGGTCATCTGAATTAAATGAAAATCCCTTTCCGCTATCCTCAAACTGCTCAATTCGCCAACCTAAGTCAGCCAAGATCGCATCTACACACTGAAGATTTAAATCTTTGATAACTGCGTCAATGTTTTTAAAGTTGGCATGGACTAGATGACTTTCTGCTTTATATTTTTCAATCCAGTCTTTAGCAGAATCAATTGCTGATTGATCTGCATCCATACCTATGTAAGTCCCTGTCTTGCCTAATTTCTCAAGAATTGCTCGACTGTGTCCACCACTTCCGAGTGTAGCGTCTACGACAAGACTCGACGCATTAAGCGCGAGTTCCAATACCGCCTCATTTTGTAGGACTGTGATATGCCGCATAGAAGAGATGTGGCGGTTGACTAGAGGACACCGATCTCTCCAAGTTTCTCAGCCAGAGCATCTGCCTGACCTTCAATCTTGCGTTTGTATTCATCCCATATATTTTCATCCCATATTTCTACACGATCATGGATGCCTGCTAAAACGACTTTACTATCAAGTCGTGCAAACTCCTTCAAGAAATCTGGAACGAGAATACGTCCGACGGAATCTACCTCCACTTCTACTGCTCCGCTCAAAAAGAATCTATTGAAACTTCTTGTATCCGCTTGTCCGAGTGGCAAACTTCCTACTTTTTTAGTAATGGTTTGCCACTCTTTCTGCGGATATACGAAGAGACAGTTATCAAGTCCACGTGTGACGACAAGCTTTTTCCCAAGTTCCTTCCGCCATTTTGACGGCAAGGACAGCCGTTTCTTGGGAT
>JAGQLZ010000013.1:8456-17660 GCA_020428895.1 Candidatus Kaiserbacteria bacterium | reverse complement strand
GAGGGATTCATGAATCCGAAAAAGATCATTGTAATGCGCCATGCCGAATCACAAGAGGATGTCGACAAAACAGTATACGCTCATACCGCAGACCTTGATGTTGCCCTGAGTCCAAGAGGAGAAAAACAATCCGTTGACATCAGTCACAGTCTTTCCAACATCTTGGGTAAGGGTCGTGTGCATTTCTATATTTCTCCTGGACTGAGACTACGTCAAACCTACGACCTCATGACATCTCAGTTCCCTGAAAATATACATCATAGCTTTTCAGTAGAAACACTAATCCTCAAACAATACTGGGGTGATGTGACTGTTGAAAATCGCCGTGAAATTGAAATTGCACGATACAAAGAAGGTGTTCTCGTCTATCGTTTTCCCAACGGTGAAAGTGGGCCTCAGTTAGTTGAACGGTTTAAATTCTTTGTAAATAACCTTCGTGGTGAATTTACAAAGGATGACTTTCCGGAAAACATCATAATCCTTACCCATGGGTTTGAGATGAGGGTCTTCCTCATGGTATGGTTCGGCTGGAGTGTTGAATATTTCGAAAGCTTGGCAAACCCCAAAAACTGCGAAATGGTCACTCTTCACCTTAAACCTGATGGTTCTTACTCTATGGATCGAGAAATGAGAATGTACGATCCATCAAGTAATCGGGACCATGTGGCCAGGAAGTAATTCTGAGCGGATGAGGGACAATCGTCTCTCATCCGCTTTCTTGATTATAATTGTAAATAAGCTATATGAAAAATACGAAGCATCTAGTCATAGGACTTGGACAAATAGGAACAGCAATTAGAGACATACTTGATGCCGATTGTGTTGATTTATCCAAAGACAAAAGCAATTTTGAAGAAAGAAATTATGAAGTTCTACATATTTGCTTTTCTTATGGAAACGAGTTCGTGTCAACTGTTCAAGAATACCAACTAAGATTTTCTCCAAAAATAACAATAATCCACTCAACGGTGCCAGTAGGAACATCTGAGAAACTTTTTGCTGTACACTCCCCTTGTCGAGGTATACATCCTAACCTAAAAGAAGGTATCCTGACTTTTGTTAAATATTTTGGAGGAGAGAAAGCAGAAGAAGCTGCATGTTATTTCAATGATTGTGGAATTAGAACGCATGCACATCCTGCGTCTCGCAATACAGAAGCAATGAAACTGTGGGACACCACAATCTACGGATGGAATATAATTCTTGAAAAAATGATATTCGCCTACTGTAAAGAGAACAATCTTGATTTTGATTTAGTCTATACAAAAGCAAATGAATCATATAATGAAGGGTACGAAAAACTAGGCCATGCTGAGTATAAAAAGTACATCCTAAAACATATTGATGGAAAAATTGGAGGGCATTGTGTAATGAATAATTTAGATCTACTGGAATCAGAAATATCAACCATCGTAAAATCTTACAATTCTAAACTTAGCTAACATGTTATTCGTAAATTTAATCCTAATTTAAATAGCTTTCACTTAACAAAACCATTCTCATCGAGAGTGGTTTTGTTAAGTGACTCGAGCTAGCACGAGTTGCGTAATTACAACCCAATTAGTGCTAGCTGTCAATGGCTTGGTGTCCGGGACACCAACCGAATTAGAGCTTGCACGAGACCATTCGATCTATTTTTCAAAAACGACTGTTGCCATCACCTCTGAGAAGTTTCGTTGATACTCATCATTCTTTTCATAGTAGCCACCCGACAAAAGATATATCTCATCACGATGGGCAAATACGTACGTATCAAATAGATATAGACCTAGGACTAAATAGTAAATACCTTCAACCCCTCCTACTTCTGTAGGAATTGGAGCACTGTCGATTAATTCTATATTAGAAGGCAGTTCGTTAGCTTCAGCCCATGCTTTTGCATTCAATAGGTCAGGATTTTTAAAAACACTGATTACAATTGATGGGGGACCCTCCCCCACGAACTCAGGTTGTGAAGACCGCTCGTAATCTAGTTTCTTTATAAGAGAAATACTTGAAATTATGTTTTCAGGCCAATTTATTTGGTCATTAATTAGTACGTAGCCATCTGGTGATGTCCTGTACGAAAATGATAAATTTGAAATTTTTTCTGATTCAGAAGACTCAATAGCAGAATCTGAATCAGGGTCAGAGTTAAGTTGTTTTGTGTTATTTATGAAAGACAAATAAATAGCACTGGCAAAAACACTAATAACTAAAATTACAGTCAATATTGTTTTCATTTTTTTATTATACGCTTACTATCAATGTAAGCGTCTCGAGCTAGCACGAGTCGCTATATTACAACCCAATTAGTGCTAGCTGTCAATGGCTGCCGGACAGGGATTCGAACCCCGATAGACGGTACCAGAAACCGTAGTCCTACCATTAGACGATCCGGCAATAAGGTGTCAGGGAGACCGCCTTAGTTCAGCGCAGATAACAACCTGCGTTCACCTAGACTGCTCGTCCCCTGACTCGATTGCTGAGGAGATGAACCTCAGTACGCCAACCAATCGATGGCCTATATACTGCCACACTGCGGTAAACTTTCAAGTCCGGTTTTTAGTTAAGTGCCAACCACACTTGCCTTCACCCTTATTAACTACAAACTTCCGGACTTCGGTATTGCCTAAAGTTTGAATTTTTATCCAATCTCGCATCGCTCCAATGATTGACATGCGGCTCGGTTTACAAACATGAGTTATAAATAAATTTATATAGATGGAGTGAGATACAACAATAACCCGAGAATCTTCAGGTAACGATTCTAAATATTCTCGGGCAGCTTGAATACGCTTACGGATATGTTTATATGACTCCCCATCAATTCCGTCTATATCACCTCCCTCTCTACCAATAAACCAAGAGAACAAATATTTTAAAGAAACCAAACTGTAATGGTGATAGCCATGTAAAGAAGACGGTCGATGAAGCTCTGTGAATAATCTTGATGTTTCAGGAATCATATCTAGCTCTTCACTAATTATTCGTGAAGTCTCTAAAGCTCGAACGTGTGAACTAGAAATGAGATGGGTTGGTGACCAAGTTTTAGCTTTTTGGGCTAACACTTTGGCTTGCTCTCTGCCCAGCTTAGTAAGTGGTGTTTTACCTACCTGATGGCGACGAGCTACATTGGCATCAGTCTCTCCATGTCGTACAAAATACACTTCCATAAATCTACGTTGTGATATCGATAATCGCTAATTCTATTGGTAACTGTGGCAATGGTGAATGTTTAGTCTGTTGAGCGGCGTCTAATAACCGCACTAATGAATGAGAATTAACTGGTGATCCAGCTGTATTGGCCACTTTTTTTATTACTTCACTAGTATCATCATTAAATGAAGTTAAAATAGTATCAGCTTCACTTGGTTGATTTCTTACCAACATCACTGCCCGAGTAACACTTAAAAAAGTCCGTGAAAACAACTTCATATCAACCTGATCTGATACCACAGATGTAATCGCCGTTAGGGCCGCTTGAGTATCTTTGTCATTTAGTGCGTTAAGTAGATCACATAAAATCGCTTGTTTTGGTGCGCCGATAATCTTAGCCACTTCGTCGGCATCTCCAATCGTATCTCCAGAGGCTAACATAACTTTCTGTAACACCCCTAAAGCATCACGAAATGAACCATCTGCTGATACAGCTATTAACTCAGCGGCGGCTGGCTTAAGTTTAAAACCCTCTGTTTTGGCTATGTCAGTAACAGTCTCTGACAATACTGACACTGACGGAAGTTTAAAGGTAAAGCACTGACAACGTGACTTAATAGTGTCTAAAAGTTTTTCCTCTTCAGTCGTAGCTAAAATGAATACTACATGAGCTGGTGGTTCTTCTAAAGTTTTTAGTAAAGCATTAAAAGCTTCTTTGGTTAGCATGTGTACCTCATCAATTATGTACACTTTATACTTAGATTCGTAAGGAACAGTATAAACTGCTTCTTTCAGTTCACGAATATCATCGATTCCTCGATTGCTGGCGGCATCAATCTCGTAGAGATCGACGCTTGAAGTTCCAATCTCCTTAGCAAAGATTCTGGCTAAAGTGGTTTTGCCGGTACCCCGTCCACCAGAAAATAATATGGCGTGTGGAATAGCTTCTTTCTTAATAGCTCCTTCTAATACCGAAACAATATGTTCCTGATTTCTAACATCAGAAAATTTCTCCGGCCGATATTTTCTATACAAAACTTGGCTTTCAGACATAATTAAATCGAGATTAAAAAACTATCGCCAAACCAAAGGTGCGCAAAATACGAAAGAAAAATCGAACTGGAGACTGAGATGAATCTAGATTCATCGAAGTCGAAGTGAAGGTTTTTATCCGTATTTTGCGCACCAATGTTGGCGAAACACTTTGTATTTAGACAGCTAATAATATTGATCATAAGTGTGATAGTTTTTTGATATCGATTAGTATAACAAACTATTCCCGAATTACGTTTCCTGCAACATAGCTGTGTAAAGTTTCAAGGTCTGCTTTTAGATTAGCGCTATTTAAAAGTACATAACCAAGCACTCTACTCTCAGAGGGAAAATCATGTTTATACAAATTTAAAATTGTTCGACCAGCTGCTTCCGTATAGCCATGTTTACCACCTTGATAACCATCAATGTGTTTTCCGGGATTATTATTAAACCAACCAGTATATTCACCGATATATTGAGAAACTTTTGTAATATCAAATACATCAGGATGGACTTCATAGATATAATTCGCCAAGACTGCCAAATCTTCAGCACTGGCAATATTTTTTGCAGACAAACCAGAAGCATCTAAAAAGCGCGCCGACAGTCCATGAGCTTGAGCTAAATTATTCATTTCATTTACCACTGCTCCATTAGTAACTCTTTCCATTACTGTAGCGGCATCATTAGAAGACTCAAGAAGTAACGGTAAGCGAAGTTCACGTAGCGTATAAATCTCTCCTACTACCAACTTACCGGCTCGACCCTCAGTAGCTACATCATCGTAAGTAATAGTAGTAGTCGCTTCTAAGTTAGCGGTATTTCTAAGTGAGACGGCACTGATTAATTTAGTTACTGAGGCAATTGGTCGGCGAATATTTCCTTCATGCTCTACAATGTGCTCACCAGTTTCGATATCAAAAACTAAATACGAGGAAGCGCTTACCTGCGGTAGCTCACCAGTAATTTTGTAAGACAAATTATTTGCTTCCAACGTTTCTACTGAAACAAATGATGGAATGTATAAAATACCAATCAATACAGCCAAACCAGCCAAGGAAATCTGAATTATCCGTTTGTGACTCATAGGTATATGATACCAAAAGGCGCGTCCCTTAAGGGGCGCGCCTTTGAACATCGTTGATTATTTCTTCTTGTTTGCCACCGCCTTCTTGGCAGTAGCTTTCTTAGCTGGTGCTTTTTTAGTTTTTTTAGTCACCTCTTTCTTAACATTTTTAACGGCTTTTTTAGCAGTTTTAGTAGCTGACTTAACGGCCTTAGCCGCTACTTTTTTAGCTTTTTTCACTGGAGCGTGTTTTTCAATAGCTTGCCAATGATCTTTCATTTCTTTTCTAAATTCAGAAATATCTTTTTTAGTAGCTCCTTGCAAAGTTGTATAAGCTGCAGCTACAGTATCAATCATTTGCTCATACTCTTCTCTGGTCATTTCTTGAGCTGCCTCAAGTGATTCAAGCACTTCTGCTTTCGCTTTTAACATCCAGCTTTTTACTGTTTTTCTATTCTTAGCCGCATCTTTAGTTCCGTATAGAAAGTATGTTCCAGCCGCTGCCACTGCCGCTGCAGTCAAACCTACTCCTATACTGATTTTTTGTGCATTAGACACTTCTTTCTTTTTTTTACTAGTTGCCATACGATAGCTTATTAATATTATGTACTGGAATTACTAAATGTCTTTTCTAGTACGACGGGTTTTAGTTTTTGTTTTTGTTTTAGGTTTTACACCCATAAACATACCTATAATTCGTGAGACAAAACCACCGCTAGCGAAATAGTCTCTTATTTGTTCGATGTCTTCAGCAATGACTTCACTGCCTTTTTCAACCCGATCAACAATCGACCGAACGCCCTGTAATATTTTAAATATTTGATACAAGATAAAACATATCAATATTGAAAACACTACCGTAGCAATGCTAGCAATTATAAAGAATATATTTGCGTGTAATACCTCACTCATATTGTTAGTTTAGCAACAACCTTGTCTTATGCGGACAATGTTTTTATAAAACGGTGGACAACCTCTTCAACTCCCTTTGGTGAATTTTGCTCCATCAAATCTGTACGCAACTGGACTGCTCCCGGAAAACCATTAGCATAAGCTTTAAAATGTTTCTTCATAATTGCAAAATTTTTTTCAGGTAATAATTCACAAAATAATTTTGTATGTTCTACTAAAACCTCAAGTCTACCTTTTAAAGATATGTATTCAATTGAGTCATCAGTGGTGTCGGATATAACAATTTTTTCTCGATCAACACCTTTAGTTGGTAGAGCTGTTAATGAAATTGGCAAACGTACATTTGGATTAAAAAACCAAGGATTACCAAATAAAGCTCGTCCAATCATTACTCCATCAGCTCCTGTAGATTGCACTTTATTAAGAGCATCTGACAACGACAAAACATCACCATTTCCTAGTATTAAAGTTTCACTTTTAAGTTTATTTCTAATCTCTACGGCTCGTTTAACCCTTTCCCATTTAGCTGGTACTTTACTCAGTTCTTGGCGAGTGCGAGCGTGGATGGTTACTGCGGCCGGCGATTCAAAAAGAATCGCCGGCAACCACTCCTCTAAAATATCTTGGTTATAACCAAGTCGAGTTTTAACACTAACAGGAATTCCATCCTCTTCTCCCATCTTAGTACCTCGCTTAGCAGCTTGTATAATCTCTTTAGCATTTTCAGGATTTTTAATCATAGCTGAACCACAACCTTGTTTTTCAATTGAGCGATCGGGACAGCCCATATTTATATCTACTCCATCAAAACCCAACTCTCTACACAACTTGGCAGTTGCTTCCATGTGCTCTGGATTGCTAGTAAAGAGTTGAGCCACAATTGGTCTTTCCGCTTCCGAATAAACTAAATCCTGCATCAATTTCTCTTTTCCTTCGGGAGTAGCTTTTATCAGACCATCAGCAGCCACGAATTCCGTCCACATCACATCTGGCCCACCGACCGTCCCATCTTTTCTTTGGTGAGCTGAATACTTAGCAATCAAACGTCGAAAAGCTGCATCAGTGACATCAGCCATTGGTGCTACAGCCATAATTGGAGTCGGTAACGTTTGCCAAAAATTCATAGATACAGTACTTTACTAACCAGACAATAGAAACGCAACTTAAAAAAGGAGGACTGGCTTTCAAAGATACTGGTTGGAGACCAAAACACTGGCTTCCTGAAAAGCCTAAAGAAAACAAGTGGAAGAGAGTTTGTGTGAAAATCGCTATTCCCACCATCATCGTTTTCGCTTTCAATCCTTTATTTCCTTATCACTGGATGCGAATAGTGAGCATGATAATGGCGATAATTCCTGCTGTGTCCATTCTCTACTTCCACTTTAAGAGAATCTAAACGCCACCTAAGGTGGCGTTTACCTTTTTTATTACGGTATAATATACACAGAAAGAAACAGGTGGAATCATGAACAATTCAAAATTCACCGTCATTGCAGTGATTGTGTCAGCGATAATTGGCATATTCTATGCTCTGATTTCAGGGTTTTGGTCTGTTGGCATACTTGCCTTTGCCATGAGTATCATGGCTTCCGGCGTCATTATGTTGCTCTTTTCTTTTATCAGAAAATGAGAATCTCAGTTTTTAAACAGGGCCAAACTTGGCCCTGTTATCAATTATTCAATTATTTCTGTAGTGGTAGCGGTGGTACTACTAGCTACGGCAATTTCGATTTCTTCATTTACAAAAATTTTGTTTCCAAATCTTAAATCAATATACTGAAAATTACCGGGTTCAATATGATTAAAGTCAGCTGATTCAAGAATTACTCGCAGATTATCTATAATCTTATTTTTGTCATCAGATAGATTTACCTTTAGTTCACCACCACCCGACAAAATAATAAAAGCATCTCCAGCCAAATCAAGCTCAACTGAAACTACATATAGATTTAACTGATTTTTTAAATTATCTATATACCAGTCTATAGTTTTTACTACTTCTCTGTCAGCTACAGTATCAGTTCGCAGTGGCGCTCTAGCTAATGTGTAATATCGAACGAAAACTTCTCCCTTTAAATTTGGGGCTGAGGTAAAAGCATAACCAGTACGGTCAATAAATAAACAATCTTCTTTATCATTTTCATTGCACCATAAAGCATACGGTATAAACTCATCAAAAATAATTCTTAAATCAGTTGGCGATATTTTTTCTACCCGAATATTATTGATACGTTCAATTTCTTTTATGTTAGAAGCAATTTGTTTCTCTGGATACCACCAAGAAAATCTGTAAGGGACAATACTAAAGTAATGCCCCTCCAAAACTTGATTGGTTTTCTCTAAAACTTCTTCATGAGACACCGACTCGCCACCTACCACCTCAATATTATTTATAGTTAAAAACTCAACTCTAGTTCCGTACCAAATAGCTAAACCTAAAAAACCAATAAAAGTAAACAAAGCCAGTCCAAACAATCCCTGTTTTATAAACATGACGGTTTGCGGATTCATGTTTCTAGTTTTCCGTTTTGATTGTTTTAGGCGATTTTTCTGCATTGGCTTTATGCTATCACATATATTTAAAGTGCCGCCCACACTAGTGTGGGCGGCACTTTAAATCATTTCTACTTCTTTATCACTTCTTTACCAAAATATTTCTGTAGGGCTTCTGGAACTTTTACACTACCATCAGCTTGTTGAAAATTCTCAATTAAAGACACTAAAATTCTTGGAGTTGGAATGGCTGTACAGTTTAGTGAATGAGCATAACGCATCTTTCCATCAGCATCTTTATAGCGAATATTAAAGCGTCTTGTCTGGAAATCATGGAAGTATGAAGCTGAGCTAATTTCACGATATTTTTCTTCTCCCGGTACCCACAACTCAATGTCATATTTTTTTACCTGTCCTTGCCCTAAATCTCCTCCGCAGTTAAGAACGGTGTGATAAGGAATACCTAAAGACTCAATAAATTCTTCAGTGTTACGATTTAGCCATTCGTGCCACTTTACACTTTCTTCATGAGAAGCTTCACACAGAATAACTTGCTCTAC
>JAGQLZ010000013.1:0-8305 GCA_020428895.1 Candidatus Kaiserbacteria bacterium | reverse complement strand
GTTGATATTTCACTGGTTCCAATTAAGTAGTCTTCATCTTGTGTGTTGTAAACATCATCTGCATCATTTGGTAAATGACCAGTACCATACAAATTGCTTTTTCGAACAATCGATGGGCCTAACATTGGAACAAAACCTTTTTCTCCAAAAAAATCATTAGCATAATTCCATATTGTCCAAGACAATCGAGCACCGTCACCAATCAAGTAATAACCTCTAAAGCCGTGGACTTTGGTACCTCTTTCAAAATCAACCATGTCCAGATTAAGCATGATGTCGACATGACTTTTCGGTTCAAAATCAAACTTTGTTTTTTCTCCCCAAGTCTTAACTTCTTCATTGTCTTCATCACTATCACCATCAGGTACGGTCATATCTGGCACTTGTGGTACTTGCAACATTAAAGACTGCCACTCTTCCATGACTGGTTTTAGTTTTTCTTCATCAGCCTGAATATCAGCCTTAAGCGTTTGCATGGCATTTATCAAACCTTCTCGCTCGGTTTGATTTTGAGTGTTGGAAATTTCATCAGAAACTTTATTTTGTTCAGCTTTCTTTGTTTCTAAAGTTTGCATAATCTCTCGGCGAGCATCATCAATGGACACTAATCGATCTAAATCAATTTTTATTTTTTTCTTTTGTGCCGCAATTTTTACGACCTCAAGATTCTCTCTGATGAATTTTATGTCTAACATAGTAATCTTTTATCTTTAATACCCTAAAAGTATACCTTACTGTAGAAAATGCAAAAGAAAAGCCGTCGTGAAGAAAAGACGGCTTTTCTTTTTTCACGACGGTAAAATATTTCTACCACTATTAATCACACCACGGATGGGATGAGAATAAGCTTCATCAAGAAACTGCAGGATTTCATTGGGACAAACTGGAATAATGCGCACACCGACAATTCTCCAACCCGTTTTATAATCTTTTGACCGCTTGAAAACTTCTCCAAATTTTTCTTTTGCTTCCTCATCAATACGTGCAGCGTATCTATCTGCCACTTGATCAACTTTGGTTATTTGTGATCCATCAGGATTATCAAACACCTTTGATATAACTGCTACAACATAATAAACGTAGAGTTTCTTACCTGACATCTTCTGTCTCCTGATCTGTATCTAAAATAAAATATAACCAAAAGTTATAAAAAAATCAAAAATAAACCGGCAGAGGTGCGAGAGCACATGCCGGTTTTTGTTGGAGGGACTTACCTCCTGTTGAGATTAAGATCAGGCGTCCCTGATCATCCATCGGCGGAAAACCGCCTACTGTATTGCGCCAGTCCGGCGCGTACCATCCCTTATCGGGACATCGGCGACAAGTCGGTCGCCAAGAATGGTGCGGTTCCACGTATCCGCCACCTACTACATTACGAGTTCCGTCTGGAATCCCCAGAGGTGTTGTGGTCACATTTCGTCACTCGCACGCAATATAATACACGAATATCAAAATTTGTCAAGCATTTTTGAAGACGTGATAATATTAGGTAATGTCGTTCTTGTTAAGGGAGTTAAAGGCTGAGGAATTTCCCGCTTTATTGCGGGAAATTCCTCAGCCACCCAAACAACTCAATCTCCGTGGCTCACTTCCCTCTCAGCAATTAAAACTTCTTTCGATAGTTGGTTCTCGCAAATACACTACTTACGGTAAGGATGTCGTTAATCACTTACTGGCCGGATTGGCAAACTATCCAATTGGAATTGTTTCGGGGTTGGCACTAGGTATTGATTCGTTGGCTCATGAGGCAGCCCTAGCTAATAATCTATATACGTTAGCAATCCCCGGTGGCGGGCTAGACGACAAAGTAATCTATCCTGCTAAACACAAACCACTTGCCTACCGCATTATGGAGGCTGGTGGTGGTCTGCTGTCAGAATTTGAACCAAACTTTAAAGCTACCAAGTGGTCATTTCCCCAACGCAACCGACTGGTAGCTGGCATTTCTTACGCCACCCTACTCATTGAGGCTGAAGAAAAATCCGGCACTCTCATTACTGCCCGCTTGGCAACTGACTACAATCGTGAACTACTAGTGGTGCCGGGAAATATTTTTTCTAAGAACACTGCTGGTACTCATCAATTTCTAAAACTAGGTGCCATTGCAATAACAACCTCAGAAGATATTTTAGATGTGTTTGGAATTTCAAAATCTATAAAAGAAACATCAGAACCAGTTTATGATTTATCAGAAACTGAATCGGCAGTAATAGATTTACTCCACGAACCTAAGTCAAAAGACGATCTTATTCGCTTACTAAAAAAACCAACTAATGAGACAATGATGTTGTTGATGCAGATGGAAATGAAAGGATATATAACAGAATCAGGAGGATTACTAAGAGCTATTATTTGACATATATATGTAAACCTAGTATTTCTTATAGCCATGACAACTAAGGAAAAGACCACATTAGTAATCGTAGAGTCACCAGCCAAAGCAAAAACTATCGAAAAGTATCTTGGTAAAGGATATAAAGTTTTGTCTTCAGTTGGTCACGTTCGTGATTTACCAAAGACGAATAAAGACGCTGTTGATATCGAAGCAGGGTTTGTTCCTAATTACATAATTTCTCCTGGTAAACAAAAAGTTATTGAATCTCTCCAAAAAGCAGCCAAAAAAGCTGACACTGTGCTACTAGCATCCGACCCTGATCGTGAAGGAGAAGCCATTGCTTGGCATGTTGCAGAACTAATAAAAGATCATAATAAAAAACTTAAACGAGTGGTTTTTAATGAAATTACTGAAGATGCCGTTAAAGAAGCTATTGAACATCCGCGTGATATTGATCTTCATCTTAAAGAAGCTCAAGAAGCTCGTCGTGTATTAGACCGATTAGTTGGTTATGATTTGTCCGGTTTGATTTGGAAAAAGGTTCGTTATGGACTATCTGCTGGACGTGTACAATCACCGGCTCTACGTATTGTTATGGAACGAGAGCGAGAAATTAGAGCTTTTAATCCAGAAGACTTCTTTGTCCTTACTGCCAACACAGAAGTTAAAAAAAGTTCATTAACTTTAACCTGTGTTAAGCAACCTAAAAAAGCTGACGAAGCAGATAGTATTAAAAAAATCGGTGAAGCTAATTCATGGGCAGTTAGAGAAGTAAAAGAAACTGAAGCAAAGCGATCTCCAAAACCACCATTTACTACATCCACCCTACAACAAGTTGCTTCAACCCGACTAGGCTTTTCTCCATCTCGCACTATGGGAGCTGCTCAAAAATTGTACGAAGCTGGTCATATTACTTACATGCGTACTGACAGTACTACTATGAGTCAGGTTGCCATCAAACAAATTAGTGCCTTGGTTAAAAAAGAATATGGTCAGGAATATTTAAATGTTAAAGCCTATAAAACTACCAGTAAGTCAGCTCAAGAAGCTCATGAAGCGGTTCGTCCAACTAATTTTTCTAAACGGACCTGTGGTACTACTGCAGACCAAAAAGCTTTATACCAGCTTATTTGGAATCGTGCTGTTGCTTCACAAATGGCTGATGCCAGCATGAAGCGTACAAAAATTGTGGCAAATATCGACAACGACAAAGAAACAATTCCAAACTTCACTGTAACTGGTTCTAGACTGATGTTTGCTGGTTGGTTGAGTGCTGATCCAGCTTCTCGAGGTGAGGATACTGAAGTGCCTTTACTAAATACTGGCGACAAGTTGAATCTTAAAGAAATTGTTATCGAAGCCAAACAAACTCAACCACCAAATCGCTACACTGAAGCTGGGTTAATTAAAGAGCTTGAGAAACGTGGTATTGGTCGTCCTTCAACCTATGCCAGTATTATGCGCACCATCACAGACCGAGGTTATGTCGAAAAAGAAGGTCGCACTCTAATCCCAACTGACACCGGTGACGTTGTATCTAGTTTTCTTGAAGAACATTTTGCCGACTATATTTCTGACACTTTTACTAGTGAGATGGAAACTGAATTAGACGAAATTGCCAGTGGAGACCGTAAGTATGTTAAAACTTTAGATACTTTTTATAACGCTTTTCATAAAGCTGTGGCATCTAAAGAAGACATCGAAAAACTAACCAACTTAGGTCCGGGACCAAAAGAATTTCCTTGTCCTGATTGTGGCAAAGATATGGTACGAAAACTTGGTAAGAACGGAACTTTCTTGTCTTGCAAAACCTTCCCTGACTGTAGCGGTGCTCGCATGATAAATGGTGAAGAAATTAAGGCCGACGAACCAATCGGTAAAGACCCAGAAACTGACGAACCAATCTTTGTATTAAATGGCAAATTCGGACCCTATGTGCAACGTGGTGTTACTCCAGAAAAAGGTAAGAAACAACCAAAACCACATCGTAGCTCCCTACCACCAGATACAAAACCAGAAGACGTTAGTCTTGAAGATGCTCTTAAATTCCTAAGTCTTCCAAGAGAGTTGGGTGAGCATCCAAAAACTGGAGAACCAGTCATCGCCAACACTGGTCAGTTTGGACCGTTTATCGGCCACGCCGGTGACTATCGTTCACTAACTGGAAAAGATAATCCTTACGACATTACCTACAAACGAGCGATGGAGATTTTAGCTGAACCAAAACGACTGAGAAAAGGTGAAAAACTTGTTAAGGAAGTGGGTATACACCCAAAGACTCGAAAGATGATTAATATTTATGAATCAAAATCTGGTCAGTATATGCGTAAAGGTTTCAAAAGAATTGAGATTCCTCCAGACACTGATCTTGATAAATTTTCAATTGAAGATGCTGTCGAACTACTAAAGCAGTAGTTACGACTTGCCAATCGGACATTCTATCCATAGAATGTTTTAATGAAGTCAGCTCAAGACATTATTTCCCAAATGTCATCACCTAGCGATGAAAATCGTGCGCTTATAAATAAAGCGTATGAATTTGCAGCTGAAGCTCATAAAAATCATAAACGTTATTCAGGTGAACCATATTTATCACATATTGCTGCTGTAGCTTTCAAATTAGCTGAAATGGGTATGGGTCCCAGAACCGTTATCGCCGCATTATTGCACGACGTGATTGAAGATACTGAAGTCACATCTGAAGAACTCGGTAAAGAATTTGGTGATGAAGTTTTATTTTTGGTTGAAGGGGTAACCAAACTTAGTGCCGTGCGCTATTATGGCTCTGATCGACATAATGAAAGTTTGCGCAAACTATTCGTAGCCACTAGTCAAGATATCAGAGTACTGATTATTAAATTGGTGGACCGTTTGCATAACATGCAAACTCTCGAACATATACCTAAAGAGAAACAGCAAAGAATCGCTCGGGAAACTCTAGAAATATACGTACCAATTGCTCACCGCTTAGGAATGGGTCGCGTTCGTAAAGAGCTGGAAGACCTAGCTTTTCCTTATGTTTATGAAGAACATCATAAACGTGTTTGTGAGTTACTGGAGAAAAGAACTGGTAAATCTAATGAGGTGCTCGAGAAAGAACGTAAAATACTTCAAAAACGCTTAGCTGATTCCAACTTAATAGATTTCAATACCTCATACCGAGTTAAGGGTCTATATAGTCTTTACCAAAAGCTAAAACGAAAAGAGTGGGATATTAATTCAGTTTATGACCTATTGGCTATGCGAGTAGTGGTGGCAACCGTAGAAGACTGCTATCGAGCGCTAGGTATCGTGCATGAACTATGGCGACCATTACCAAGTCGAGTAAAAGACTATATTGCTTTTCCTAAACCAAATGGATATCAATCAATTCACACTACTGTTACCACCACTAACGGTACGATTCTTGAAATCCAAATTCGCACCAGAAAAATGCACCACGAAGCGGAATTTGGTATTGCTTCACACATAACCTATAAAACTCCCGACGTAGCCAGCACTAACGGTAGTTCTCGTTTTGGTAATCTTGTACCTACTTTATTTAGACCGTTTTCAAATCGTCAAGTTAAACACACCAAAGACTTAGAAGACTTGCGCGAAAAAGCACCAAAAGAAAAAATTCCAGAATGGATAAATCAAATTGGTGAAATGTACACTAAAGATAAAACTACTGGATCAGAATTTATGGCTGACATGCGTGAAGATTTCTTCTCATATCGTATTTTTGTATTTACGCCTCATGGTGACGTGGTAGACCTACCAGTTGGTGCAACTCCAATTGATTTTGCTTACGCTATTCATTCAGAAATTGGTGATCATATGTTTGGAGCTAAAGTTAATCAAAAGTTAGTACAACTAGATACTGAACTTAAGAACGGTGACATTGTAGAAATTGAAACTAAAAAATCATCAAAACCCTCACCACGTTGGTTGGAAATCGTAAAAACTTCTTTGGCTAGACGACATATCCGCAGTTATCTAAATGACGCAAACGGAATCTAAACTGTAAAATTTCGAACAGAATATAGATCATCGTCCTTGTCTTCAGTAAAATTATTTTCCGTATCCACTTCTTTTTCTACTTCTGTATTTACTAGAAGATTTTCATTAGTTTGATTTACTGGTTTAATATCAAGCGGAGTTGAATCAGTAGTAAAATCAGCTGGCTTATGTTGCGGAAGTGGAGGTGGCATCGGCGGAACTTCAGCTGGTGTTTCTGTTGAATTTACAGGATTAGTTTCTGTATGCCAATTTTTTACTGGTCTTGAAATATCCTCAACGGAAGGTTCGGATTCTGCTTCAGCTAGTTTTACTGGCGTATCTGATGTGTCACTATCAACTGATGATTCTGATTGCTCTGTCTCATTTGAAACTACTTCTAGCGGTGTCTTCTCGGTCAAAATATCTGCCTCATTACCTGACTCTGATTTAGCCAGTTTATTACCTTCAAATTCTCGACGTTTAGTAATAAGTTCCAACATCTGATCAAGATCATCTTGTGAAAAGTAATCAATGGTCACTTTACCACCATAGTCAGTCTTTTGAATTTGCACTCGAGTACCTAAACTTTCTGTAAACTTCTTTTCAATCTCCATTAATTCTGGATCTGTATCATGCCAACTTTTTTTGCGAACTTTATCGGTAGCAATCTTGCGCGCAATTCTCTCCACTTCTCGTACTGATAGTTTTTTAAGTAAAATTTCACGAAAAACTGTATCCTGTTCTTCAGGACGATCATTTAACATCAAAAGAGTTCGAGCGTGACCTTCGTTTATATCTCCTTGCTTAAGCGAACTCTGCATATAATCAGGCAAAGCTAAAAGCCGGATAGAGTTTGAAACATACTCTCGGGAACGACCAACTTTTTTAGCTACTTGGGTATGAGACAAACCAAATACATCAGCTAATTGTCTAAACGCTAAAGCTCTATCAATAGCATTTAGATCTTCTCGTTGTAAATTTTCAATAATTGCTAACTCTAACTTTTCTTGATCGGTTTGTTCACCATCACGAATAATCACCGGTACTTGGGTTATACCAGCTACTTGAGAGGCTCGCATACGGCGTTCTCCCGCGATTAATTCGTATTCTGTGTAAAACGTACCATCATCACGTTGAACTTCCTTACGTGTAACCGTAAGGGGTTGTAAAATACCGTACATTCGGATTGAATCAGCTAATTCACTTAATTTTGATTCATTAAACTCACGCCGTGGTTGGTACGGATTAGGTACAATTTTCTCAATATCTACCCAAAAAATGGAATCTCCCTGAAATGACATAATATAACTCTACGAACGTTCAATTCCCTTGTTCGTTTAACCATTTTAGCATATATAAATTTTCAGATAATGTTTATAACTTTTTATTCCCAAAACATTTAATTAAGTCGCCGTAAAAACGGTCTATATAAACAATTTTACCTACCAATTCCGCCTCGAGAGTAAGTTGAGTCCCTCAAACCTTGAGCCATACAATTTTGATTCGTACATGTATAGATTTAAAAACACTGTGCCGGAGGAGGGACTTGAACCCTCACCCCTTGCGAGATGCGATTTTGAGTCGCACGCGTCTACCGATTCCGCCACTCCGGCACACTATTTTCAAACAAATCTTAATTCCTCCTCTTTCGGATTGTATATCTCCCAGATATACAATCCATCGAGGTAAGTGATAAAGAGTTTAACAGATATTTAATACAATTTACAGTATCAATATTTAATGTTAAAAATGTTTTAGATAAATTGAAAGAGGTTATCATGCCTAAATATAAAAATACACCATTACCATTGACTGATCGAGAAAAATTCATGATTGGAAATTTGGAGACGAAAAGCTCAATAAAAAATGTAAAACTCGCCATGAAGACTCTAGACATAACCTTTTTTGAAATATTTGTGTACAAATTCGTTATTGCATGCAATAACGTACCCCTCCCAAAGTAAAATACTTTCACAGGCCACATTTAAT
>JAGQLZ010000012.1:15372-20239 GCA_020428895.1 Candidatus Kaiserbacteria bacterium | reverse complement strand
TACTGAAACTGTAAGTTTCGACTCCTGGCGGGAGCACAAAAGTAAAAACAAAAGCATGGTGCTGCACACCATGCTTTTGTTTTTATTATTGAAAACTTATTTTGTTTTCTTTAAAGCCGCTACTAGTCGTGACTTCTTACGTGCCGCTGTATTCTCTTTGATAATTCCCCGCTTAGCAGCTTTATCGATAGCTTTGTAAGCTTCTGGGATTTTTTCTTCAGCTTTTTTGCTTTCACCTGAAGTAATCAAAGAACGAACTTCCTTTACAATTTCGTTCATTGCTCGACGGCGACGTACATTAAACACGCGCTTGCGTTCACTGGCTCTATGGGCTTTTTTGGCTCCTTGGGTAATTGGCATAATTAAATATCTATAAGTGCCTGAAACTGTACCTCATAGTCATAAAAAAATCAACCACTAGAACAGTCTCTCACTTACCGGTAGAATAGTAATCATGATAAAGACCTTAACTGGAAAGATTATTCCCACTACTGCTGGAGTAATTGTAGATATCAACGGTGTTGGTTATTTTGTTCACACCACTAGTCGTGACCAGCAAACAGCTGAGAAAGCCAAATATTATACTTACCTAGCCGTTCGAGAAACCGCCTTAGATTTATACGGTTTTTTAAATGAAGACGAGCGAAGTTGTTTTGAACTGTTACTAAGCGTACCAAAAATTGGACCGAAATCAGCGCTTCAGATATTGGAACAAACAGAACTCAGTACTCTTGCTGAAGCCATTGCGACTGAAGATGCTTCCGTACTGACCAAAATCAGCGGTTTAGGTAAGAAAACAGCTGAAGCTATTGTGCACAACCTAAAAGATAAAATGGATCCAACTCTCTATCAACTGATGTCTGGAGCTGGTGACACTGTTAGCAACTACGATCAAGACGCCTTCGATGCATTAGTAGCCCTTGGCTACAACCCTCAATCTATTCGTGATGTTCTGAAAAACGCGCCAAAGGACTTAGAAACCAGTGCCTTGGTGAAATACGGCCTAAAGAACCTTTAATACCCTTAAACTAGATATATTCTTCAAACACTCCGATGTTTAACTTATACTGTACTGCAAGCTATTATTTCCGAGATATTCAGAATAGTATCTGGTAATTAAATTAATCTTAACCCTGACACAAGAAAAAACCGGCTTCAGCCGGTTTTTTCTTGTGTCACATACATCAGTTACTAGAAAATTAAGTTTCTACATAACCCGGCACTATTTCAACCCTAGCTTCGGCTGAGAAAGTGGTATTTGTAATCGGTTCGTTACATTCAAGTCTATAGACTGAAGTGTTGCTTAGAGAACTGGTATTTATTATGTCTGAACCCATAAGGATAGGGCCAGTAACATCAGTCCTAAAGGTTTTTGAAACCCCCGGTCCAGCAATTGTACAATCTAATCTATAATTAACGTTAACTTCATACTCAAGTTGTGTTGATTCACCGAGTTGAACTAATTCACGATCAGGTTCTAATTTCAATAACGGATCTGGTACTGGTACAAACTTAAAGAAATCTGATCTTTCATTGTCACTCTCATTGCTTTCAGCAATATTATTAGCACTGTCTGTATCAATCTTGAATTGATGTTCACCAAATTTCACATCATTGATATTAATTACCATTACTGATGACAAGGAACCAAGACTGAGTATATTACTATAACTATTGCTTCCATTATCGTCAGCAGTAAACGAAGGGTCTGAATCAACAGCCCATTGATAATCAACTTCCATGTCATTATCAAACGGATCGATAATGTCTACATCGCCATTATTTTCTACTCTTATTTTTACACCAACATTATCCCAATTACCATTTACACGGTCAGGACTCCAAGAAGATTGGTCAGTTAAATCAAGATCATAAGGTTTGAGATTTGGTCCACCAGTAGCGACTGAAGCTGACCCAACAGTGACGGTCTCCACATCTTGATTACTACCATTGGTATTAGTACATAACAGCGTAAAGGTGTAGGTGGTATTTGGATTAGCCAAATTAACTGTTTGACCTGGATTATTTAACGCTGTTGAACTAAACACATTTGGTGAAGATGTTAAATTACAGCTATCTGCATCGGTGCTACTCCAAGATATATTTACATCCCCCGGACCACTAGGTAGCGTATTTGGATTAACGTTTAAGTTAACTGTTGGTACTGAAACAGAAGCTGGCTTATCAATCGCTACACAGAGCACTTCTAAATCGTCTGGATTAGTACCTGATCCAAGTAGAGCATGATTAACTCCAACGTTATAATTAACACCGGAAGTAAAGTTGAATTGCTTGGCAAAAGTAGTCAATACTGCACCAGTAGAATCAACTCCATCAGGTAAATCAGCTGTTGCCGCTGTAGTCTCTACTGTCGAAGCACAGTTCCCAGCCTCACATATCTCTACTTTAACTTGTTCACCAATTTCTGGTTCGGCACTACGACCATAAGCTCCATCCCAAAGAGCAATACGGACGGTATGATCTCCACCGACATTTGCCGTATAGGTTTGATATTCTGTTTTTTCAAAACCACTTAAACTACTCAAATCTGAATTACTAAAAGTAATTACTGTACGATCAGTACTACCTGCAAACGGACAAGCTGGTTTTGCTACTGTTGGGAAAATACAACTATTATCACTAGGGTCTTTTGTAACAGTTGGATCAGACGTTACATCGAATACTACCGGCACACTTCCTCGAGTATCCCAACAGTAGCCTGGGTCAGTGTCAGGATTGGCAGTAACGCTAGCGGAAACACTTACCGCAACACCACCCGCCGTTACTGTAACGTAAGCTTCCCTTTGAACAGTTTTACTATCAATTCCCCGAGAACAGAATAATCTAACCGTAGTATTTTCACTGACATTAAATGTATCTCTACCGCTAGTATTAAATGTCCAACGATTGAGATTTTTTACAAGACTATTATCACTAGTTTTTCTGGCCTGAACTACACAATCAGACACATACTCAGCTGACCATTCAGCTCGTACTTCTGGTAGATTATAGGCATCACCTTGAGAAACGACACTTAGAGTAAGTTCAGCTCTTGGATTAGGAGTAGTAGCCGGATCAATTGGGGTAAAATCAATTCTTTTATCGACATAACCAGTAGCACCGGTTTCGCTATTAATACAATCAGCTCCCAACCAAACCACATCTTTTAAATCAATAGTCTGATTATAATCTGCTAAGAGCGTGGCAAAACCACCGTTAGCATCAACTTCCGATTGAGTACTGACACCAGATATTCCTGATACGGTAGTACGCCAGTGACCTGAATTAACAAAGCCACCTAAATCTGAGTCGCCAACATTTATTTCAACACCCTTACTACCGTTATTATCATGGTACCGTTTTAAGTCACAACTAGTAACTCCTTCCATATGAAGAGTAGCCCTAGTTTGAGCTTGACCGTTACCATCATAATCATAAACAAGTGGCGTGTGCGTTATATCAAGATTTATCGGTACATTGGTAGGAATATTATAGCCACTAGGAGGAGCTGGATTGTCAACAACAACAGTGACACTATCTTGTTTAACATCTCCAAAACCATCAACACACCTAATCCAAAATCTTGTAGTACCGTTAATATTATGATTATTAGTAACTGTGGTATTTGTATTTAGATTGGTTCCAGTATTGCTCATACCATAGTAACCAGTACCTTTTCTACATGTTACAACATTGGACGAAGTCATTGATACACTAACATTTCCACCTCCACTATTTAAAAAGGTAGGATTTGCAGTTATCTGTGCACTTCCGGCACTACCGCTACCACTACTAAAAGATATATCGAAAGAAGCTGAATCCGATTCACTACCTCCACTAGCAGTACAGGTAACCGAAAAGGTAACATCGCTACTAACATCTCTCACAAGCACATTTCCATTTTTACCTAAACTATAAGAAGTCCTAGGTGATCCTGTGTAAAACACTACTGGCTGACTGGCGGTTACACTGCTACAACTATCAGCATTTGAAGTGGATAGTTGTAGAGTGAGATCAACCGTTTGGCCAGATGGAACCGTGGCATTGGCTGGAGTAACTGTCAGATTCACTGTTGGTAGCACTTGAATAGTAGCCGTATCACTAGCACCATTGGAACAACTAATTGTGTAAGTCACCTGAGAACTTGGCGTATGATTTATGGAACCCGTCACGCTACCAGTTGGATTACCAGTAATATTATGCGATAGACTACCGTCACTTGAAGTTAGCGTACAACTTGTCACCTGAGTCGCGTTCCAACCTAAGGTAAGAGTATCTCCTGGTGTATAAGAAACACTACCGGTGTTTCCATTAACAGTTAGTGTAACTGACGGAGCGGCCATCGCTATACTAAGCCAACTACTGTAAGCAACCACCAGCAATCCTAAAGTAACTAAACTTAGGGAAAGGGTTTTTAAAATTTTAATTCTGTTCATAAATGTTTATTATTACTGCCAAACTATAATTCCAAATCTTCTTCTGTATCAGCAGTATTGTTTGATACAGATTTATCAGACCGTCGATTTCGACCCTTACGACCTACTTGATAAGCTCCTAATAATGGTAGAGAAATAATCACTAACAACATCGTTACCCCAATAAAAGTATTTAATATTGAGAATTTATTTTTGGTAGCTGATAGCATATTTTCTTTATCGCAAGCCTCACCACACTCTTTTTCAATAGAAACTGAATCAATTACCTCGCCATCACGAAGCAACTCAACAGAAACCGTATAGTTACCTCTCACGTCATTTAGATTCCCTTCTAAAGCAAACTTATCTGGAGCTGAACCGAATAATATATCACCAGCTTTAATCTCTCTTGAATCAGCTGATAATCTGTAACTTAGAGTTCCTACCATTGG
>JAGQLZ010000012.1:0-15302 GCA_020428895.1 Candidatus Kaiserbacteria bacterium | reverse complement strand
CCGGTCTTTTCTTCGACACCAAGATTGGTAATCAGAGGAATAACACTAGGATAATCTTGGTGTCCTACATGACTAATCGGGATAAGTAACATCGTAGATCCTTGGTTATTTTTGACAGTAGCCATGAGCAGATACTGACCAGGAGTCACTGAGGTCATAAACTCAGCTAGATATTTCTGCTCAGGAACGAGCATGAAATCTTGGGTCTGTGTTTCAATTAGAGTCTGTTTACTTGGTAGCAGGCCTTCATACAAGTTCCATTCAACGCTACCTTCAGCGAAGAAACCAGCGGTATTTAGAACGTCCGCATTAACAGCTATTACTAGATTAGTGTTATCCAGAATTTGTGGTTCACCTAAAGCAATCTGGTTGTCACCTAGCCTTAGATTATCTACAACGATTCCCAACTCATCGTCAGTACCATCTACATTAATATATGTACGTAGACTAGGTTCAACATTAGCCATAGCCAATGACATAGCGGTTTCTGCACTATATGAGCCAACGTAAATATCTACAACATACCGGCCGGCTTTAGCATGATTTGGGACAACCATTTTATAACCTTGACGTGACAAGCTGTTTGCCCCGACATTGAACATTTCGGTTTCACCAAAAGCAATCGGGTAACCGACTTTCTCACGACTGTAGTGTCTAAGGACAGCGTAACCTTTCAGGCCGACTCGATCGACTTCGGTAAAGTTGGTGATAATAACTTCGTCACCAATAAACGCTCCAGCCTTTCCGGTAATTTTATCTGGTGCCTGACTTTCTACTTCTAAATAATTTACAAAGGAACTATCACACTGTTTTGGAACATCAGTGTCACCTCCCTCTTGAGCATTCGCCTTACTACTAAAAACTGCAATGTTGACCACTGCAAAAATACTTACTACTAAAATAAAGAACGTGATACGCACTAAAGTACGTATAGAACAGACCTGTTTATACATACCTATATTATAGGGGTGAAACTATCCAATATAATTAGTTTTCCACTTTTTGATTATTAATATTTTTATAGAAAAAACTGTACGGTTTTGTAAAAACTGTAAAATCTCCGTATACTTACCTATACATATGGAATTAATACGCAATCTGATACGTTTTTTATTGCCCCGCCCGATCCTAAATGTATTCCTACCTTATTATCACTATTTACTGGCCTTAACAGCGGCTTATTATTATGGTCAACCATCACGCAACTTGAAGGTTATTGCCGTTACCGGAACTAAAGGAAAATCTTCTGTCACCGAACTGATTACTCATATATTAGAAACTGACGGCAAGAAGGTAGCTTCCCTTTCCACTATTCAGTTTAAGATTGGCGATAAAATAAAAAGAAATTTGTACAAAATGACTATGCCCGGTCGGTTCTTTGTTCAAAAATTTCTCTATCAGGCTGTTGAAGCTGGTTGTGAGTACGCCATTATTGAAATGACTTCCGAAGGTGCCAAACAATACCGTCACCGATTTATTGCCCTAGACGCCCTTATTTTCACAAATCTTACTCCAGAACATATTGAATCTCATGGATCTTTTGAAAATTACAAATCTGCCAAACTCTCTTTGGCAAAAGCGGTCGAAAATTCTCCAAAAAGACCACGTAAACTAGTAGCAAATACCGATGACCCTCATGGTCAGGATTTCTTAAACTTTGCAGTTGAGGAAAAACTACCTTACTCACTTAAAGACCTGTCTCTGTTCACTCTTCACAAAGATGGAGTTAGTTTGGTATTTGGTGATTTAACTATTCGAACACCATTAATTGGTAAATTTAATGTCTATAACGCTCTGGCCGCCATTACCCTTTGCAAATCTTACGGTGTATCAATGGACACCATTGAAAAAGCTTTACGTTCCCAACCGCCAATCAAAGGTCGAGTGGAGCAATTTACTAGCCCGCAAAACGCCAGTAAAAAAGTAACCGCCGTGGTTGATTACGCTCATACTCCCGACTCTCTAGAGAAGTTTTACCAAGCTTTTCCGGATTCTTACAAAGTGTGTGTGTTAGGCAATACTGGTGGTGGGCGTGACCGCTGGAAACGACCAGAAATGGCAGAAATTGCTGAACGGTATTGTGACTACATCATCCTTACCAACGAAGACCCTTATGATGAAGACCCCGAAAAAATTATTGCTGAAATGGCTAACGGAATTACTGATACCAACAAACTTTCAGTTATCATAGATAGAAAAGAAGCGATCAATACGGCGGTATCAATGGCTCCCGATCATGGACATGTGTTAGTTACCGGTAAAGGAACCGATCCTTATATCATGGGTCCAAACGGTACGAAAATCTCTTGGAGTGATGCTGAAGTGGTTAAAAATGCTTTAGATAAGTTACCTAAAGTTGCTACTTCTGAAGTGGCTGAAAACTAAATATCTACTGTATAAATTTTCCATTCCTCACCAGTTTTAACTGTCTCTGGTATTTTTATATGACCACTTTTTCGGTAAATTTTACTCTGGCTTTTATTAGCAATACTTACAATATCAACTTGATTCCAGACCGCTTGTACCTTGAGCATGTTATCAAGCTGATGCCAAAAAATAACGGCTTCATTAAACCAAGAATGAGAAAGTGGATGAACCACAAATGGAACTTCTCTATCTTTGGTGATTTTCTTTACTCCAACTGGTGACACGCTCTCAAAGCAAAATAATATAGCTGGAATATTAGCCGGCAATTTAGCTTGACTAACAAGCGGGCCAGGACGATAAGAAAACTGTTTTTTAATTTTCATCAAGGTGTCCTTTGACATAAACTGACTTATCAAACTGGTGTATAGGTATGGTGCAAACTCACCCTGTGGTACTAAGTATTGTTTATCAGTCTGATAAATTTCATTGGCTTTCCCGTCGTAAATCATAGCTCTTAACACCGAGCCATTCTCATATTCCTTTCGGCCACTATCAATCAATACCCCGTCGTAATTATAGGCAAAATTTAGGTATGTCTTAGTTTGGGGAACTGTAAAATTAGGATCAAGCAAACGTGAATCTTCGGGCAAAACAATATGGGTTGGATTTAACTTCATCGCTTCCTTAATCGCTTCGCTTAAAGCTTCCTGTCGAGCCATAAAAAGTTCTTCTGATTTAAAAACACTGGCTGAAAATTCAGTCTCAATCACGGCTACTGAATATTGATAATCAGTCTCAACAGCAGTTGGTTTAAAGATTAGAATTAAAATTAATGTAGCAATCCAAGCAGTATCAAACACTGCCAAAATAATTAAGTTCTTAATTTGACTCTTGTCTATATTTAGAAAAACCCAAACTAACGTAGTTACAAAAATCACTACGAAAGACATGAGATAAACTCCGCCCAGATAAGCAAACTGTATGGTAATCGGGTTGTTAGCTAAAATATAACCAATGTAACCAAAACTAAAATTTGCGTTGGGCACAATGTGTTCACCAATAGTAAAAACAGAAAAACTAAATGAGGCTAAAATTTCAGTTAAAACCCACAGAATTGGAATAGCTGGAACTAGTAGTAAATTATTTTGGTAATTTTTATACAAATACCAGAAACCAAAACCAAAAAATACACCCGCCATTCCTTGCCATAAAGATGACGTCAGCCAGTAGGCAGTAATGATGGTTATCTGATAATTAACAATTTCTGCTGGTAACCACAAAATTGGATACATTGAATAAAACCAAGCCAAAGACCAAGAAAAAGCGGTGGTAAAAACTACAAAACTTCCCCACAGAGTGGCTGACCGTTTATTTTCTTTAGCTAAAGCAAGTAGAAACAGAAATGCTCCCAAAAAAGCAAACCAATATAAGACCGGACTTATATAAGAAACTCCAATAACCGAACCGATTAAGATGTAGATTAGAGACTTTATCCAAAAATTATTTTTTTCTAGTAAGCGCATGATATAAAACAATGCCAGCTGTCACCGAAACATTTAGTGATTCTTTGGTGCCACACATTGGTAACTCGACTATTATGTCAGACATCGCTAAAACTTCTTCTGGCAACCCCTCAACTTCACTGCCTAGTATATATAAAACATTATCTGGTTCTTGATAATCAGCAATCACAACTGACTTGGCTGACTGCTCGATGGCAACAACTTTTATCCTTTTAGCTTGCTGTTGTTTAATGAAGTCACCAATAACTTCAACTTCAAACCAAGGAATAACTTCGCTGGCACCTAAAGCTGTTTTATTAATAGCCTCAACTAAACGACCAAATCGATCAACCGGTCTAGGAGTGTAACCATAGAGAAAAATCTGGTTAACTCCAGCTCCGTCAGCGGTACGAAAAACTGAACCGACATTATGGCGACTTCTAATATTGTAGAGTAATACTGACTTCATTCGTGCTACACTATCAAAAATCCTATGCTAAATCCATTTCCTACTCAATTTTTAGCTCTTGGCGCTTACTTATTTCTACGATTAGTTGTCGGTTTAATTCTTATATACTTTGGATTTAGACACCTTAGTTATAAATATGATTTGGCAGATAAACTCCCAGCTTTTCCTTGGTTTCCCTACCGCGGATTAGCTATTTATATATTTGCGTACACAGAAATAATCGCTGGTGGAATGTTTATCGCCGGCTCTTACTTACAGTATGCGGCTATTGTAGTGGTTATCATGTCTATCAAGATGCTTTATTGGAAAAAGCATCTTGACCACCCAAGTATTCCTGGAGTTTATTTTTATATTTTATTAATAGCTGTATCAATCAGTCTATTTATTACCGGAGCTGGTATTTTGGCGGTTGATTTACCAATCTAAAATTATAACCGCTGTACTTACAAGCGGTTTAAAAAGCCTTCCAGACTTTCTCAAGATCGTACCAGTTATTCTTGAGTAAAACGAAAAGAATAACGACACGATGTACAGTTCCTGTAAGGAATAAGGAAATCCAAAGAGACAAAATTAGCTTTAAAATAATAAAAACCACTGTCCGCCCACCAGGACTCGAACCTGGGACCCTCGGCTTAAAAGGCCGCTGCTCTACCAACTGAGCTATGGGCGGACAGTGGTTTCTATAAATCGTCAGACACTATAACATAGAAAATATATTTTTCTATACATTTTAGAAACGTATTTACTTCTCTATCAAAATTATCCTAAAGACATTTCCGACTACACCAACCAGCAGTCCTAGTAACAATAACCCAATAAATCGAGTTAATACAAAAAATATTTCTCCTAAGAAGGTACTTGGCTCAACCACTTGAATACCTGCCATAAAGACCTTTAATGACCACCACATGCCTGCGGGAATACTAGAAAAAGCTGAAATATTTGGCTCAACTAAGTACATGGCGGTACCAGTAAACAACAAGGCTGTTAGTAAAACAGCAAAATAAATTATTACATTTAAAGCCAGAATACTGGTATCCTTTTCACTCACTAGGCCTCTTCGACTCATCTTTGCTAAACGCATCATACGGAGCATTCTAATAATTCTTAAGGCTCGTGCAGATTTTAAGAAAGTAAAATTACCAAGACCAATGAAAGTCGGAAGAATGGCTACTAAGTCGATGATTCCAAAAAAACTTAGCGGGTATTTCCATTTTGGATGACTAACTTTCAATCGAGCTAAATATTCAAAAGAAAAAATTAACACCGCCAACCACTCAACAAAAACAAAAAATTTGTGATACGAACTTAGGGCCGGCACAGTTTCTAATACCAAACTTAAAATGGATAGTAAGGTAACTACTGCTAAAAAATCTTGAACTCTACGATAAATTTTAGTGTTATTAGCAGTAAAAGCGTTTTCTAAAAAAGACATGGCTTTATTATAACGTTAACACCCAGCGTTCTAGTGCTAAATCAATATCAGTCAGACCAGCGTGTCCATCATGATATAAAGCTAGTAGCGACCGTGATATTTTTTCTACTTCTTCTTGCGGAAATTTATTTAAAGCTTGTTTAGCTTTTTTGTATGGAAAAGGTTTGAGGCCGGCCTCAGTTTCTGAGCTGGTCAGTGAGGCTAACCGAATAGTCTTTAACTGCCACCATAAGGTTCCGATGATTTCCTCCGCACTGAGGCCGGCCCGTACCGCCTGTTGAAGCAATAGCCATAGTGTCTTCTTATCTTTTCGAATTAATGCATCAGTCATTGAAAAAATATTAAACCGATCTTCAGCTACTCTTTTAAATTCTTCGACAACTGCTGCATGAGCTTGATAAGGTTTTTTCTCACCAACCAACAATGGTCCTTCGATAACAATAAAAGTATGTTCTGAGGCCGAACAAGCATCTAAAGAATTAATTACTTCTTTATTAAAATTTTCGTCAGTACTAGGATTATCTAGAATAAAAACTTCTTTACCACCAAATAGTGACACTGCTCCAAGTGTGTCAGCCAACATACCGAGCTGATAGGATTCAGCATCAATGGTACTTAAAGTTGCTTCAACCGCGGCTTTTTCAGCCGCTGAAAAAGCCGCTTGTCTAATCGCAATCGTATCGTTACCAAAATAAACCTGAAGCATATTGAGTATTCTAACGTATAATTTGTACTTAGGCGCGAGCGAAGCGATTATCTATCTCCACCAAGAGTCCTGCTGTTTAATTTTAAACCTCGCGGAGTTATTTTGAGCATGGCCGACATATTTATATGGCGTCAAAATGACGAGCGGAGCAGTTCGTCCGCTGGGACGAAAATGCGTGTTTAAAATTAAACAGCAGGACTACTCCAACCTTCCATCTGTTGCCAATTCTGGCCAACCTTAACCTCCACCTTAACTGGCACACCGTGAGTTTCTTTTTCTGTAAAAACCGCTTCCATAATTTTTACAAGCTCGGGCACAACCTCATCAACTTGATTATTTTTAATTTCAAACACCAATTCATCATGAACTTGCAGTAACATCCTGACTGAATCTTTTTGCTTAACTCTATTTATCCAAGCGTATATATCTCGCATTGCAATCCTTAAGACATCTCCTTCAGTTCCTTGGATTGGAGCGTTAATGGCCATTCGTTCTGCTGAAGCTCGAATGAACGGAACACTTGAGGCAATACCTGGGAAGTGTCGCCGCCGATTGAACATCGTAACCGTGTAGCCGTGTTTACGGGCAAATTCTTTAGTCTCTTCTAGATACTCAGCTAATCTTGTAAAAGTATTAAAATATGAATTTAAAAATTCTTGCGCTTCAGCCCGACTAGTTTCGTCACCTAAATTTTGTCGTAAAGCATTTACTCCCATACCGTAAAGAATTCCAAAGTTAATTACTTTAGCCTTACGGCGCATATCGGGGGTTACATCATCGGCATCAACACCAAATACTCTAATAGCTACTCCCGTATGAACATCTTCCCCTCGTTTAAAAATATCCACCAAACTTAAGTCATTAGAAAGCATGGCCGCAATCCGCAACTCAATCTGAGAATAATCTATAGCTACCAAACTATAACCCTCCTCTGCCACAAACGCCCCGCGGACCGCTCGTCCTTCTTCACTGCGCACTGGAATATTCTGAAGATTTGGGTCTTTGCTAGCCATACGACCAGTAGTGGTACCAGTTTGCAATAAGCTACTGTGTAGTCGTCCATCTTTACCAACCATTTCTGGCAAATTATCTATGTAAGTGGAGAGTAATTTATGCAGTTCTCGATAACGTAAAATTTCTTTAATGATTGGGTGATCTTCTTTCATCTTGTCTAATTCAGACTCTTTGGTTGAACGCTGACCACCAGCCGTTTTCTTAGCGTTTTTTGGTTTTAGTTCTAGGGTATCGTATAAAATTTCTCCAAGTTGTTTTGGTGAATTGATATTGAACTCCGTACCAGCATGTTCATAAATTCTTTTTTCAATTCCGGATAATTCTTTATGGAGAGTTTTTGATAAATTAGCTAAATATTTAACATCGAGTTTAATACCGCATTCTCGCATGTACTTAATTACTGATATCAAAGGTAACTCAATATCTTCGTATAGAGATTTTAAATTTTGTTTTTGGAGATTATCTAACAAATGCTTTTCCCAATTAGCAAAATCATCACCTAAATGATGAGCTCTGGCGTAAGATTTTAAATCTTCGTAGGTAGGATTAGTGGTATCACTCTCAAGAAGCCATAAAGCAATAACTGCTTTCTCAATCCGTTCTGGATCAATTGCTTCCCCAGTCTGACTTATTTCATCCTCGACCTCAAACAAAGTCCGCACCCGATCACCCAAGGTTCGAAAACCTAATTCAGCAAATAATTTTAAAACCATTTCTATATCTAATTTTTCTCTCCAAGTTATTTCTGGGATTTTATATTCAATTGGAGAATCTAAGCGAATGGTAGCTAACATCTTTGAGAACTGCGCATCCTCTTCACCGTCTTTAAGCAACTTAACTATTCGTGGCTTAATGCCAGCTTCAATGAATTTATCTTCACTTTTTTTAAGCTTTTTATAAATATCATCAATTCCCCCAAATTTAGTAATCAGTTCAGTAGCCGTCTTCTCGCCAATTCCAGCAATACCCGGAATGTTATCTGATGGGTCACCACGCAAACCTTTGTAGTCAGGAATCAGTTCTGGACCAAAACCAAATCTTTCTAATACGGCTTTTTGGTTATAGAGAATTGTGTCTTTAATACCTTTTTTAAGGGTGTAAACTTGGACACGGTTTTTATCAACACACTGCAAAGTATCCATATCACCAGAAGCAATAATAACTTTCATGTCTTTATCATCTTTTAGTTGATGAGCAATGGTGCCTAGTATGTCGTCAGCCTCAAAACCAGCATGTTCGTAGATTGGTACTCCAAATGCTTCAAAAATGTCTCTGGAACGAACAATTTGTTGCACTAATGTATCATCAGTTTTCTTACGTCCGGATTTGTAGTCGGCGTAAGCGTCGTGGCGGTAAGTTGGTTCGGGCAAATCAAAACACGCTGCGATGTAGTCAGGTTTCAGTTCCTCAATAATTTTCAAAAGCATCGCCACGACGCCATAGAGCGCTCCAGTCGGTTCACCAGACGGTGAAGAAAAATCCGGCAAAGCGTGGTAAGCCCGATGCAAAATAGCGTGGGCGTCTAGTAAAACTAGAGTCTTTGATTTATCTGTTTTTTTAGTTGCCATAAATATTTACACTCCTTTCTTCCTTATTACCAGTTAATTCAAAATTGAGCTGAATCTGATTTTCCGGTAATAAACCTTTGATATTATCGGCCCACTCGATACAAATTAAATTCTCTTTATCTTCCAAAAGCTCTCCAAAACCCAGTACCAGCATTTCTGACTCCTCCTCAATTCGGTAAGCATCAATGTGTATCAACTGTTTAAACTGCCCATAATCAATTTCATACATTTTCATTATTACAAAGGTTGGACTAGTAATTGCTTCAGCAATACTAAGCTCTTTAGCTATTTGTTGCACAAAAGCAGTCTTACCGGCTCCTAATTCACCATTTAAAGCAATCACTCCCGCTTGGTTGGTAAACTTGTTTACTGATATATCCAAAACCTCTTTAGCGAATTCTCTTAACGAATCCAAATCTGGAATTATCCGATTTTCCATGAGTTTGATTGTAGCACCGATGATACAATCTAGGTATGGTCCAGTTTAATGATTCAAAATTTCTTCAACACCTCGATACTGTTCATGCTCATGAAGAAGAGGAGTTAATCAAAACTCTCGCCCCCCAGTATGGCTATGAATACGTAAACCTTCAGGGATACACTATGAACCCTGACGCTCTGACTTCTATTTCTGAAGAAGCTTCACGTAAGGCTGGAGCGGTAATTTTTGATAAAAATAGAGAGACAGTTTTTGTGGCTGTTAAAAATCCAAATAGTAAAGAATCTCAGGATCTTTTTAGTCACCTTGAAAAAGACGGAAAAATTGTTCGAGTTTTTATGTGTTCAACCGCCAGTCTTAAACATGGTTGGAAACGATACAAAGATCTTAAAGACGCCACTGCAAAACAACAAGGGGTTTTAGAGATTAACGAAGAAGAAATTAAAATCTTTATGGAGCGCATTAAGGATAGAAAGTCTGTAGCTGATGAAATAATGAAGATTCGTAACGCTGGTAGTGCCCGCCGTATTTCTCAAACTTTACAGATTATGTTTGCAGGAGCTCTTAAATTAGGCACCTCTGACATCCACATAGAGCCAGAAAAAGAATCTATTCGAATGCGTTACCGTCTTGATGGTGTGCTACAAGATGTCTTTGAGCTAGAACTGTTTGTTTACGAGCGTGTTATGTCCCGATTAAAACTATTATCCGGAATGATTTTAAACCAACGTCAGATTGCTCAAGATGGTAGATTTACTTTTACTATTCATGAAAAAACAATTGAAGTTCGTTCTTCAGTGATTCCTGGCGCGGAAGGTGAATCAATTGTAATGCGTCTATTGGATCCTTCAGTAGCTAGTTTCTCAATGGAAAATATTGACCTCAACCCAACTCTTTACAATATTCTAATTGAACAGCTTAAACGTCCAAACGGACTGATTATTACTACCGGACCAACTGGTTCTGGTAAAACAACTGCTCTTTATTCTTTCTTACGTAAAACTCACACTCCAGAAGTTAAAATCATCACTATTGAAAACCCAGTTGAGTACAAACTACAAGGAATTGTGCAAACTCAAGTTGATGATGATTATACTTTTGGAAAAGGTCTACGAGCCATCTTGCGACAAGACCCAGATATTATTATGGTTGGTGAGATTCGTGATCGTGAAGTGGCGGAAACCGCTCTTCATGCAGCACAAACTGGTCACTTAGTATTTACTACTCTACATACCAACAGTGCCGTTGGTGGTTTCCCTCGACTAATCGATCTTGGTGTAGACTCACGAATGATTGGTAGCTCTGTAAACATAATACTTGGGCAACGTTTGGTACGACTTCTATGCGAACATTGTAAGGAAGCCTACCAAGCTAGCGAACAGGAACTAAAGTTAATTAAAGACATTGTTTTAACTCATCCTCATGCACCAGAAGTTCCTGAACCACTTACTATATATAAACCAACTGGTTGTGAATTCTGTAACCAAACTGGATTTAAGGGTCGTTCGGGTGTATTTGAAGCCATCATTGTTGATGACGCAGTGGAAGAAGCAGTGATTCGTGACCCTCGTGAACATGTTATTCTGCAAGCCGCTCGACCACAGGGAATTCCCCGCATGGAACATGACGGTGTAGACAAGATTTTAGCTGGTAAAACTTCCCTACCAGAACTACAACGAGTAGTGGACTTAGCCGCCGCCATTGCAGAAGCTAAAGCAATTATTCACAAAGACACATCTGACGATAGTTTGGACGACGACTTTAAAACCCACGTTGTCTAAATACAAAACCACACCGATGGTTAATCGGTGGGTCAAGCTGTTTTTTATTTACTCTATGATATAGTCGGACTCAGGATAAGGAAGAGGTTCATTTCCAGTCGATAACTCTCTAAGTAAATCTTCCGCATTGAAAGTGGATACCGCGCTAAGGAATTACACAGCGCTCTCACTCTAGGGTGAGTGCCAAATAATCCTCGCAACGTACCCGGCGTTACTTAGAGAGTTATATACTGGAACCGCACACAAAACTCACCCTAATCGGTGGGTTTTTGCATGAATTTTGTGAAATACTTCTACCTATCGAAGGCTGGGGAACTTTCCTACGCACATAATATTAGCACAATCTTAAATATTGTCAACCCTTAACGGCATTCTATAGCCTACCCACTAATTCCTCGTTATAATAGACTTATGACAGATTCAGCTCCGCAGTTTACAAAAGAAAACTCTGGCAACCTCGACCAGACTCTACGTCCACAAACTTGGGATGAGTATGTTGGTCAAGCTAAAACCAAAGAAAACTTGCGCATCCTACTGACCGCTGCTCGCGAGCGTGGTCACGCTGCTGAACACATACTGCTCTACGGTCCACCGGGGCTCGGCAAAACTACATTGGCCCATCTTATCTCTAAAACGTTAGGCACAAACATGCGCACCACCTCCGGCCCAGCTATCGAGCGAGTGGGTGACTTGGCCGCTATTTTGACCAACTTGTCTCCGGGTGATGTTTTATTTATTGATGAAATTCATCGTCTAAGTAAGAGTATCGAGGAGGTTCTTTATCCAGCTATGGAGTCTGGCGTTTTAGATATTATTATTGGCAAAGGCCCATCAGCCCGTACTGTTCAACTAGAACTTCCTCCGTTTACCCTAGTATCAGCTACCACTCGTATTTCCCTATTATCAGCGCCACTCCGATCACGTTTTTCTGGAGGAACTTTTCGGCTAGAGTTTTATTCTGATGATGAAATTGCCGAAATCTTAAACCGTTCTTCTTCTTTACTTGAAGTTAATATAAATAACAAGCTTTTAATGGATATTGCCAAACGTTGTCGGGCCACCCCACGTACTGCTAACTATCTCTTAAAACGTTGTCGGGATTTAGCCCAAATTGAAAAGGGAGAACTTAATGAAGATATTGTTGAGCGAACTTTTGGTTTATTAGAAATTGACACTCTTGGTCTTGGATCGCCAGATCGAGCTGTACTTGATGTGATTATTAATAAATTCAACGGTGGGCCAGTTGGTCTCAATACCATTGCGGCCGCCACTGGTGAAGAGCAATCGACCATTGAAGACGTTATCGAGCCCTACCTGATCCGCCAAGGTCTACTGGAACGCACTCCCCGCGGCCGCGTTGCTAGCCCCGACGCTTATTCTCATATTGACAATTCATAAAAAAGTTGTACTTTACTTAGCAGCAACAAAAGGTTCCTTGAATGAGACATATTGTTTTTGGTGTCAAAAGCCAACGGCGTCATCTTCGTAAAAAATTTGATCATATCACTAAGTCTGAGCTGAAGTTGATTAATAAATTAAAACAAGTTTTTAGCCAAACAAATTGGATAAAAAACGATAAGAGATTTGGTTATATGTTTGAGTGTAAAATTGATAACTTCATTTTGACAGTTACTTTTTATACAGGTGGTGACCCCGCTTGGTATTGGCATAACTGCAACTTTGATCCAATGGCCACTGATCATTGGTATAGGTTTGAAGTAACTGATAAACTCAAGCGTTTTGGTAAGGCAAAAATTACCGACTACGTTGCTCCACCAAATGATGAGGGTTACGAAGAAATCAAAAGTTTGTATGAACTTATTGAAAAAGCGCCCAGCGAACAAACCAGTACATCTACACTAGAAAGGTTGGATAAAATTTGCGCAGAAGTAGTGGTAACCCATCCACTAGGAAGCGAATCTTGTAAAAAATTGGCTGGATCATACCAAATTCCATATCGCCTAAACCTAAATTAGCAACCGTCCCTAATATAGGGTTTATAGTAGGGACGGTTAAATATTAAAACCCCTGCGATTTCTCGCAGGGGTTCTCTTATTCTTTCAGCCTAGAGAGCTAGGTAATGCAGAGATTTAGGAAGCAAATCTGGACCTAAAAAACTTCTAGGAATACCACCGATTATCAACTCTGCTTGTTCAATTTGAGAACCAGTAGAGGTGTGCCAATTAGGGACATAGTGACCACGGACCAGATAACCTGAACGAATAATCGGTTTATAAAAATACCGAAGCAAATCATCATACAGGTAGCCGTCTCTCATTTTTCTATTGTTTTGAAGCTTAATCTGCCGAAGCTTTTTTTCATAAGGCGTTTGACAAAAAATTGGATAACCAGCTTGTCTTAAGGTTACAACTGCTCTTTCAAACAAAGCTCGGTTTTCTTTTTCGCAACCTAAGCCACCGCTAGTCATTGGTCCAAACACCATCTCCAAAGAAGTTCCCCACTCGTTTTTCAAGCGTCTCATTTGCGAAATAGCCACCTCTTTAGCTTCTTCAAATGAAGTGGCACGAAACAGTCCACCTGATTCTTCGGTTGTGAAATTTTGAATAAAGACTGTCATTCCTTACTCCACTCTTTTTCTAAACGAAGACTAACAGAAAATAATACGTCTGGCAAAATCTTTCCTGAAAAGCAGTTTTTGTGTACACTCTAAACATCTTAAGTAAACAAAAATATGTCAGGACATAATAAGTGGTCAAAAATTAAACACAAAAAGGCGGCTAGTGACGCTCAGAAAAGTAATATTTTTAGCAAACACTCTGCAATTATTGCCATGGAATCACGTAAAGCTGGCGGTGATGTAAACTCACCAAGCTTAGCGGCGGCTATCGAACGAGCTAAAAAAGACTCAATGCCTAAAGACAATATCGAACGGGCAGTCGCTAAAGGCGCTGGTACTGGTGGAGCAGCGCTTGAGGAAGTTATGTTCGAAGGTTATGGTCCGGGTGGAGTGGCTCTTTTAATACAAGCCGTCACTGACAACAATAATCGAACATCATCTGAAATTCGTCACATCTTTACCAAGGCTGGATTGCAGCTTGGTACACCCGGTTCTGCTGCTTGGGCATTTACTAAAACTGACGATGGTTACGTACCAAATTCACCAATGGAACTTTCTGATGAAGATGGTGAAAAAATGGCTGAATTTATCGAAAAACTAGAAGAGAATGACGACGTAACTAATGTTTATTCAACTGCAGATACCCTAGAAGAATAAAAGTATAACTAATCATAAAAAGGTACTGGCTACGCTAGTACCTTTTTATGATATTCTCTTGGTATGAGAGTAATCGGAATTGACCCAGGCTACGATCGACTTGGTGTAGCCATATTAGAATTTGAAAACGGTAAAGAATCTTTACTCTTCTCAACCTGTATTGAGACAGATAAAAAATTAAACTTAAACGAGAGACTATTTACTATTGGTAACCAGCTAACCAAAATAATAAAAGAATATCAACCCGATACCCTAGCGATTGAAACCATTTTCTTTAACCAAAATCAAAAAACTGCTATCGGGGTAGCGGAGGCCCGTGGCCTTATTATTTATCTGGCTCAACAAAATAATTGTCAGGTATACGAATTTGGTCCTCAAGAAATAAAGATTGCTGTAACAGGTTACGGCAAGAGTGATAAGTCAGCAGTAATCGATATGGTTAAGCGTTTAGTAATAAACGTACCAGAGACAGCACTTGACGATGAGTATGATGCGATTGCCGTTAGCATAACCTGTCTTGCACAATACGGAAGAAGCCGGTAAAATCTTCGATTGAAAATAACTGTTGAATAATTTTAATTAACCAAAGCGACATTATGTTAAATTTTCATATTCAGAATGATGATGAAGAGGAAGAAGAGGATTTAGATACTGAAGACTCCACTATTGATGACGACGTCTTAGACGAAGTTGCTGAAGAGGAGGAAGAAGATGATGAAGAAGTATTTGGAGTACTTGAAGATGTAGAAGAGGAAGAAGATGAAGAGGAGGAAGAGGAAGAGGAGG
>JAGQLZ010000011.1 GCA_020428895.1 Candidatus Kaiserbacteria bacterium | reverse complement strand
AAGTTGGTGCTTTGGGGGTGGGGGTACACCCGTTCTCATTCCGAACACGGAAGTTAAGCCCACTACCACCGATGGTACTTCTTTTAGAGGGAGAGTAGGTAGGCGCCAACTTAGAGCAATCAACTAAAGTGTAAAGGTTTTTTGTTTGCCTCGTCACTCATTGTGAACACGGAAGTTAAGCCCACTACCACCGATGGTACTTCTTTTAGAGGGAGAGTACGCTCGTAAACTCGCTCGCTTTGTCTGCACTCGCAGCTTATGAATAAATGTATTTACTCATACCTGCTCGTTTGTCAAAGATAGGTAGGCGCCAACTTTAAGGATTTTTTTACATGCTTATTTTGAACGTAAAATTCATTTGTTTAGTTTAAGTATTTATAAAAAATTCGCCGCGCAATCAGAGATTGCGCGGCGGGTTGTTAAGAGAGCGAATAATCAGGTGTTACGAACGGCCGATTGCATGCGCCGGCCAGTTGCATTGCCGACGGGAAGATGTTCGAAGTCGTCGAACATGTTTTCATCTACCTCAGTGGACTTGCTGAAGCCGTCTTCCTTCATCAGGTTTCCATCACCCCAGCCGACTGTTTTCTGATAATCATCCCAGATGATGTCGCACAGGTTATCATCTTTTTCCTCAGCAGGATCTTTATCGCCCCAGCCATGACAGTTTTGCATCGCCTCGGTCATTGGACCATTGTGGTGATGTCGCCAGTGCTGGTCGTTGAGGATATGTTCGTAATCGGCTGCCATATTCAACTCATCGTTTACTCCGACAAGATGAGCCGCCTCATCGAGAGTTTCGTAGTTAGACCACGAGAGGGTAGACATGATTATTTTCATCAGCCAGATATTGTCCATCTGGCGATTGGTATTCAAACGCAGGCGCCGAATATCAATCGCATCTTGATTACAGGTATGCTTCCGACCCTTACGGTGCGGTTGTCTTCCATCTTCATATTCAACGTACTCGCCCGCGAGGTCGGCGGCGATTTGGGAAATCTTTCCGTGGAAAGGTTGGTGTTCAAACGATTCTGCTTCACCAGTATTCTCACAAAAGTTTTTGCAGTCAAACATTCCGGTCTCCCTTTATTTGTGTTAGGTACTTTTTATACGTGCAAGATAATATCATGAATTAATATAAAGTCAATATTAATGTTTGACAAATTAATTATTAATTGTGATAATGATAAATGAGATAGGCGAGGTCCCTACTGGATGGTAAACCTCGACGGTGCGGGTTGTGGTGGTTTGATTTGCCTCCACTCCTAAAACCATCACACTATAATCCCCGTGTAGCGCATCTATAGCAAGTAACGTGCTTGTAATATTTGAATGCCCCTACTCATTGGCCCTGTCCGTTGTCTAACAGCGTGGCAGGGCCTTTACTATGTCTGATACAATAGTTAGGTATGGATTTTCGTATCTGGGCATTTTGGCGACGAGTGCAATACGGGTTTATTTATTTGACCATTATCTTTAGTTTAATAATGGTCGTTTATTACTTGTACTTTTATAAAGCACCAACTTGTTTTGATGGTATCAGAAATAATCAGGAAGAAGGAATAGATTGCGGCGGCGGCTGCTTACCGATTTGTAGTTTTAAAGTTATACCACCGGTCGTTACTTGGGCAGAAAGCTTTAAGATTGTGGAAGGGCAATATAACGCTGTAGCTTACATTGAAAACCAAAATGAATTAGCGGCTACTGAAAAACTAAAATACACTTTCAAGTTTTATGATGCTAATAACAACCTTATAACTGAGCGCAAAGGGGTAACTGTTTTACCGCCAAATAGCACCTATCCAATTTTTGAAGGAAGAATCAACACTGACTTAGCAGTTATCAAAAGAACTGAAATAGAACTTGAACCAGTTAATTTATGGTTGCCAGCAACTATCGGTAGAAACCAGTTTAGATCTACCGACATCAAGTTAAGTGGAGCTGATGATAAGCCAAGACTTGATGTAATAATGGAAAATACTACTCTTTACGAAGCAGAAAATATTGTGGTAGTGGCTACTATCTTTAACTCAGTTGGTACACCGTTAACTGCTTCGGAAACTTTGATTGATCGCTTTGCTGGTGAATCTAGAAAGAACATTGTATTCACTTGGCCACAGCCAATTTCCAAGACCGTACGTAGTTGTGAAGTGCCAACTGATATTGTGATGGCTATTGACCTTTCAGGAAGTATGAATAACGATGGTGGTAATCCACCACAACCAATAACTAACGTATTAGAAGCAGCTTCTACTTTCATCAGTAACGCTCGTTCAAAAGATCAGGTGGCGTTAGTAACTTTTGCGACTGAAGCAAAAAATGCTTTATATCTTGATACTGATTTATCTCGAGTCGAGAAAGCTGTTAAGGAACTGAAAATTGATCCAAAAGAAGAAACCGGTAGTACGAACATGGGGGATGCTTTGTTAGAAGCTCAGAAAGAATTAAATTCTGTTCGACACAACACTGATGCTAGAAATGTAGTGGTGTTATTAACTGATGGTTTGCCAACAGAACCTGATCCTGACCCAACGGGATATGTTTTAGATGCTGCAGAAAAAATTAAAAACGATAATATTATTATCTATACAATCGGTTTAGGTTCTGAAGTAGATGCTGATCTTCTAAAACGATTAGCTTCAGTTGAAGAGAATTCATTTATTGCCGCTAATACTTTAGAGCTAAAAGAGATTTACGAAAGAATCACTACAGCTATCTGTGAAGACGGTGCATCTAGAATTGATATCATTCCTAAGACTGACACAAACTTCCCACAATATCCTTAAGTCGCCAAGACGACAGCAGTTAAAACTTTGTATACAATAGTAAATTATGAGAGCCTTACGCGGTTTGTTTTCTGGTTTTGATTGGCTACTAGTCGGAGGGATATTTTTTTTAACTTGCTTGGGGTTGGTCACCATGTATTCCAATCAGGGTGATAATCTATATTTCAATCGCCAGTTGATATGGATAGTGGTAGCAGTGGGCGGATTGTTGTTGGCTCATATTCCTGACTACCGATTTCTTAGGATTGGTAACACCGCTTTTTATTTATATGTAACGGTAGTGGTAGTTTTAATGCTAGTGCTTCTGGTCGGAGAAGTAACCTTAGGTGCTCAGAGTCGTTTTAATTTGGGTTTTTTCTCACTACAACCATCAGACCCAGCCAAGCTAGTTCTGATTGTGGTATTGGCAAAATATTTCTCTAAGCGACATGAAATGATTGGAGATTTTAAACATATTTTCATTTCTGGAATGTATGCTTTGATAATTTTTGGTTTAGTATTTATTCAACCAGACTTCGGTTCAGCGATAATTCTATTTTTTATTTGGTTGGGGATGGTGTTGGTAGCCGGTATTAAAATTCGTCATTTATTGACCGTGTTTATTCTAGGGGCAGTGGCTTTTATGATGATGTGGCAGTTTGCTTTTCAGGATTATCAGAAGACACGAATTATGACTTTTCTTGATCCACTTTCAGATATTCAGGGAGCTGGATATAACGCTTACCAGTCAACCGTAGCTGTTGGTTCCGGACAGATATTTGGTAAGGGTATAGGTTACGGTACACAATCAAAATTTTTATTTTTACCAGAATATGAAACAGACTTTATCTTTGCTGCTTATGCAGAAGAATGGGGTTTGATTGGAGTATTCATTTTATTTGTATTTTTTGCTTTAGTGATTTGGCGACTATTACATTTTGCGCAAAAAGCCCCTAGTAATTTTGAAGCATTATTTTCGGTTGGAGTAGCCATACTTTTGATTAGTCATTTCTTTGTCCATATTGGTATGAATATAGGACTGTTACCAGTGACTGGTACGACCGTACCGTTTTTGAGTTATGGTGGTTCACATTTATTAACTGAGTATATTGCGGTTGGAATGGTAATGGCCATGGCTCGTTACCGACGAGTTACAATCGAGAAAGACATCACTTTATTTTAGTAATTGTACAAAGATGAAGTTTTAGAAATCATCTTTTCAAGTGTGAATTCAAGGCTTTTATTTAAGGCTGTATTAGCGTATTTATTTGCCAGCTCTTTATTTTTTAGTAATAAAATTAGAGCGTTATAAAGTGCAGTAGAATTTTCTTTTGGTACTAAAATACCTTCTTTATTATTTTCAATTATTTCTGGAATACCACCAACTTCACTAGCAATTATTGGTAGGCCGGCCATGGTCGCTTCAATTACGGTGTAACCTAAAGCTTCAGAGCGAGAAGGCTGAGTGTATATGTCAAAAGCTTTTAAGTATTTTGAAGCTTTATCAAGGTGATTCATCAAGAAAATATTTTCTGTAAGGTTAAGTTTTTTAATAATCTCATCTAGTTCATTTTTAAGTTCTCCTTCACCGATTATGAGGTGGCGAATTTGGTGGCCTTCGGCCACCAAATTCGCCACCGCGTTAATCATAACGTCATGTCTTTTGGTTGTATGTAATTCTCCAATGCTACCAGTCCAAATATCATTAATATAATGTTTAAGTTTTGGTTCCAATGTTGCTAGTTCATGTCTAGCTTCGTTTTTATTTAAGAAATAAATCTTAGATAAACCATTATGAATCGTAATCATCTTTCTAGTTGCAAACGGCCAATTCATTTGTTTTTTTAGAGCATCAGAAACAGTGATAGTCTGGTGAGACAGGATAACTGTTAGCCAGTGCAAGAATTTGAGAATTAGTTTTTGCCAGCTAGGTCTAGTTTCATTAAATACCCAAGCATGAGCGGTAAAAATAATTTTTGGCACAAAGCAAATACGTCCAATAAAGCCACCAATTCCACCAGCTTTAGAACTATTAATATGAAATACATCAGGCTTTTCTTTCTTGACTATTTTGTAGATTTCCCAGAAAGATAAAAGTTCTTTTTTAATTGAAATATCACGCTGGAGAGAATTGATAGATATAACTCTAATATTAGATTCAATTAATTTATCTTTTAGGGCACCTGAGCCACCTAAAGCTACTACCACTTCGTATTGATTTTTATCTAAGTTAGTAGCTAAGTCAAAAACGTATTTTTGGGCGCCACCATAATTACTCTTAGTAATCAAATATAGGATTT
>JAGQLZ010000010.1 GCA_020428895.1 Candidatus Kaiserbacteria bacterium | reverse complement strand
AAACAGCAGGAAGCTACAACTGACAAAACGTCAGAAACAGCAACACCTAAAAAGGATGTTGCAACCGATGCACCAGCTGCTTCAGCTTCAAAGGCTCCAGCTCGGGGTCAACGAGGCCGACGCGGTGGTAATAATAACGATCGACGCGGTGGTCGAAGAGGCCGACGCGGTGGTCGTCAAGAACGTGTTCGTCCAGAATTTGACCAAAAGATTGTCAGTATTCGCCGAGTAACTCGTGTGATGGCTGGTGGACGACGATTTTCATTCTCTGTATCAATGGTGATTGGAGATAAGAAAGGCCGAGTTGGTGTAGGAATTGGAAAAGCCGGCGATACACAGCTAGCAATTGAAAAAGCCGTTCGTAACGCTAAGAAGAACATGATTACTGTAGTCATGAATAAAGATGGTCATATTCCTCATGATGTACACACTAAGTATGCATCAAGTGAAGTCATGATTATTCCAGCACCGGGACGTGGATTGGTGGCTGGTTCATCAGTTCGTACCGTATTAGAATTAGCCGGTGTAAAAGATGTTACTGCGAAGATTTTCTCTCGTAGTAAAAACAAACTTAATAACGCTCGCGCTGCTGTCGAAGCGCTTAAGCAACTAAAGAAATCATAAGCGTATGCAGTTACATGAACTAAAAAAACATAGTTCTCGTACATCAGCCAAGCGAGTAGGTCGTGGTGGTAAGCGTGGTAAAACTTCTGGAAAGGGTCATAAAGGACAAAAAGCTCGAGCTGGTAACAGTTCACGTCCAGAAATCCGAGAAATGATCAAGAAACTACCTAAACTTCGAGGTCATGGTGTTAACCGAGCTAGAACTGTTAATTCAGAACGAAATCTTCCAGTAGCAGTTAACATCGCTTCCCTTGAAGTTAACTTCAAAGCGGGTGATACAGTATCACCAAAGACTCTGGTAACCGCTGGTGTAATTCGAGCAACACGTAAGCGAGCACCTTTGGTTAAAATTCTAGGAAACGGAGAACTTACTAAGAAACTTACAGTTGAAAACTGTACACTATCTACTTCAGCTAAGGAGAAAATTGAAAAGGCAGGTGGTAAAATCGTATAATCACCATGAATGCATTCCTAAGAAAAACCAAAATCGCATTTACCGAGTCTGCGATTCGAAACCGTATACTATTTGTACTCGGAGCATTGATTGTATTTAGAGCATTAGCGGCTATTCCTATTCCAGGAGTTGACCGTGGTGTTTTGGAACAATTCTTTAGCAATAACGAATTCTTTAGTTTTCTTAATATCTTCTCAGGTGGTGGGTTAGCAAACCTGTCAATTGTGATGTTAGGAGTCGGTCCGTTTATTACTGCTTCCATCATCATGCAGTTGATGACAGTAATGTCACCAAAACTAAAGAGTATGCACACTCAGGAAGGAGAGGCTGGTCGCGCTAAGTTTACGCAATATAGTCGTATGTTGACACTACCGTTAGCCATTTTGCAGGGATTTGGTTTTCTAACTCTACTTAAGAGTCAAGGTATCATTTTCGGACTTTCTACTTTTGAGTTTGCAGTTAACGTTGTGTTAGTTGTTGCTGGTTCAATGCTTCTAATGTGGATCGGTGAGTTGGTAACTGAATATGGTATTGGTAATGGTGTGTCTATTATCATCTTTGCCGGTATCGTAGCTAGTTTGCCACAAACCTTTGGTCTACTTTATGAAACATTTACCACTGCACAGATACCACTGTACTTTGGTTTTGCGGTAGCAACGGTAGCAATTATTGCTTTAGTGGTAGTAATGACTGAAGCTGAACGCCCAGTACCAATTACTTACGCTAGACAGAGTCGAGGAGGTAAGACTTACGGAGGAAGTTCATCATACATTCCACTTCGTCTTAACCAAGCTGGCGTTATTCCAATTATTTTTGCGTTGTCTATCATGTTATTCCCGCAAATGATTCTTAACATCCTGTCAGCTTTTGATTTACCATGGGTACCAGGTGCTTTAGATAAAGTTAACGCCTTCTTCAGCAATATGTTGTGGTATGGTTTGGCATACTTTATCTTAGTATTCCTATTTACCTTCTTCTATACTGCAGTTACTTTTGATCCAGATTCTGTATCTAAGAATTTACAAAGAACTGGTGCGTTTGTACCAGGACTTCGTCCAGGCTCACATACAGCTGAATACTTAGGTAACTTGGTAACTCGACTAACCCTAGTTGGAGCGACTTTCCTAGCGGTAATCGCTGTATTACCAATTGGTATGCAGGTAGCCACTGGAGTTTCAACTCTAGCGATTGGTGGGACAGCCCTTTTGATTGTTGTGTCTGTGGTACTAGACTTGGTACGTCGTATTGATGCTCAAGTCGCCATGAGGGAGGTTTAAATCGTTTAATACTTCGTTGCGTTTCAGTAAATTTACACTCACCTTACGTCCAGTAAGGCTCGTGCAAATTTCTTCACGTGCCTCGTCTAAAACGATTTAACCACTCCCTCATAAAGTGGGAGTTCAGAAAAACAAAACAGCCGGCCGCGCGAAGCGCACCCAGCTGTTTTGCGTCTAGTACTCATTCTTAAATGAATAACCAAGTGGTACGGAACTTTGGACTTTATGCCAAGTTTCGGTTTTGAGCCACTTACGGTAGTTATCAAATACTACTAAAGCGACTGTTTGGGGACTATGTCTTGAGGTGTCAATTACTAAATCAAAGTTAGCCTTATTATAGGGATCAACATTGTACATAGCTTTAAAACGATTTCGCTCATTATTCATGCGGTCGCTAACAATTTCTGTTATATCACCAAGTGAAGAAGCCACTTCACCACTTTTGGTACGCATTTTATTCGTCACAGCATCTTTGTAGATACGAGCTGTAGCCACTTCAATATTTAAGTCTAGGTATACTTTGAAAGACTCCGGAATCCAGTAAAAACCTAACCGTGAATCAACCACAATATCATTTTTGTTACGAAGGCTTCGGAGTCTTTCATCAACTTCATCATCTAAAGAATGGTCCTCAACAGCTTTTTTGTTGTACTCACTAAGTGTCATACCTTTATCATGTAAGATATTTCTCACTATATCTCCTGAAGAGTGTCTGGTGTAACCAAGTAGTTCGGCCACTTTGTCAGCTGTCGATGATTTACCGCTACCAGGCTTTCCGGAGATTGTAATAATGTGCTTTTTATCCATAATTACATTAGAATACCACGGCATAAATTCTTGCAGAAGTAGTGTAAACTGGTAATCTATTGTGGTTATGCAAAATAAAACAAATTACGAAAGTATTGTTTTGATAGGAAAAATAACTTGTGGTAAGGGCACTCAAGCTAAAGCCATTATTGATAATTTTGGCGGTACAATGTTTTCTATTGGTAATAAAGTTCGTGAACTTTCAGCCATGGATACTCCTTTGGGACATAAAATGAAAGAATCCTATGAATCAGGATTGTTAGCTCCCAATTGGTTGGCTTCATATTGGATGATGCATGCGTTGTTACATCGTCATGGAGATGATAGGCTTATTTTTGAAGCGGTAGCACGAAAGCCTGATGAGGCAGAAATTTTTCATGAGATACATGAATGGACAAATCGACCCTATATAGTTTTTAATCTTGATGTGCCGGATACAGTAGTTCACCGAAGGAGCGAAGGACGTTCACGTGATGTGGTGGATAGCACTAAAGGGGTGGAAAAAAGATTAGAAGAATTTAATGAATTTACCACTAAATCCTTAGATATATTCAGGTCACACGGGAACGTAGTAGATATTGATGGAACTATGCCAATTGAGGAAGTAACTAAAAAGATTTTTGAACACTTAACAAAAAATTAAATGAAACCAAAAACTGTTATATTTATCGGACCTCAAGGAAGTGGTAAGGGTACCCAGATTCAGCAACTTGACCAAGTTTTAAAAGAAAAAGACCCAGCTCGACCAATTGTAGATATTCAGACTGGTAGACGCTTTCGAGCTTTAGCTGCTCGAGAAGAAGGTTTTACTGAAGAACATGTAGGCAAAACACTCGATAGTGGAGTTCTACAACCATTATTTTTATCAGTGATGTTGTGGGGTGAAGCTATGCAAAATCACGTAGATCCTGATTGCCACTTACTAATTGATGGTTTTCCTCGAACAGTAAGAGAAGCTAGAGTTTTAGAAACCGCCTTATCTTTTTATAGTCGAGAGCAAGTTGATATTATAAATCTGGATACTCCGGAGGAGGTAGTTAAGAAACGCATGGAATCAAGAGCTCGAGCTGATGATACTCCAGAGTCTATTAAAGCTAGGTTAGAGTGGTACCGTACTGAAACTTTACCGGTGATTGAGTATTATCGTGGAAGAGATGACACGACGGTCCATGATATCAATGGTCAATTGTCTATTGAAGAAGTGCATGAAGAAATTCTCAATGCTTTAGATTTAAAATAATGATTGCTAAAAAAACACCAGAAGAAATTGAAGTGCTAAAAGAAGCCGGACATATTTTGGCAAAGATTTTAAAGACTCTAGCTGGCGAAGTGAAGTCTGGTATGACCACTTTGGATATTGATGATCGTGCCATGGAGCTATTGGAAGAGGTTGGTGCTGAACCAGCATTGCTTGGATATCATCCAAGTTTTGCACCTTTCCCGTATCCAGCCGCTACATGCATTTCTGTCAATGATGTTGTGCAACATGGTATTCCATCAGAAGAAACAGTTTTAAGAAATGGAGATATAGTTAATATTGATTTAACAATTATTTATAAAGAAATGGTTGTTGACTCAGCCCTTACAGTTGGAGTTGGCGAAGTGAGTGATCAAGATAGAAAACTTATGGCAGCAACTCAGGAAGCACTAGCACACGGCATCAAACAAGCTAAGCCAGGCAATCATATTGGTGACATTAGTGCCGCTATTCAGGAATTTGTTGAATCACGAGGTTTCTCAGTGGTACGAGAATTATGTGGTCATGGAGTTGGTTATTCTGTTCATGAAGAGCCAAATATCCCAAACTTTGGAAAGGCTGGCACTGGTCCACTAATCGAGGTTGGTCATGTGTACGCTATCGAACCAATTGTGAATGCTGGTAAACCAGACGTAATATTCGATGATGAAGGTGATGGTTATAGTGTTTATAGTGAAGATGGTTCAAATTGTGCGCACTTTGAACACACCGTCGCTATCACCGAAAATGGTGCAGAAATATTAACTAAGTAATCTTAAAGTTACAAGTTAGTAAGGCATATCTCGTTAATACATTTAATCTGTCGTGCTTGTCTCGACATAAAGAATTAGTTTTAATTAATTTAAAATATTGTTTTTAATCAAGGATAATAAACTTGTTTTTTTATTGCTTGAATGTAACGGTCAGGGTATACTGCCGGAGTAAAATTAAACTTTTTATATATGACACAACGACAACCACACCAAGAACGAAGCTTGGTACTACTTAAAACCGATGCTGTACAGCGCAGTCTGGTTGGTGAAATCATCAAACGCTTTGAACTAAAAGGCCTTAAAATTGCTGCCTTAAAGATGGTTATGCCAACTGAACAACAATTGCTAGACCACTACAACAAAGATGATGAATGGTACACCCGCAAAGGTGAAGGAATTGTAGAAGATTTAAAAGCTCAGGGTCGAGACATAAAAAAAGAACCAATCGAATACGGAAAAGATATTATCAGGACTGTGGTTCGTTATATGACCGAGTCACCAGTAGTAGCAATTGTTTTTGAAGGAGTTGGTGCCGTAGCTACCGTTACTAGGACTGTTGGTTCCACTGAACCAGCTACAGCTGATGTGGGAACTATTCGTGGCGACTACACTATTGATTCATTTTCACATGCTACTTATGAAGATCGGGCCGTGAAAAATTTAATTCACCAATCAGAATCTGTTGAAGAGGCGGAGCGAGAGATTAAATTGTGGTTTGATGAAAATGAGATTCATGATTATGTGACTGCGCAGGAAAGAATCATGTACGAAGCTATTAAGCAGAACAAAGGAGTTTAACGACTATTGTTTGCTCATGTCCCAATTTGTTCTGCCCTAGGGCAAATTGATGGACCAAAGTTATAACAAAGTACCTACTTTGTTACGAAATGAAAAATCAACATTAGTAGTACACATGTACAAAACAAAAACTGTCCACTGGACAGTTTTTGTTATAATAAGTTTGGGACTACACAACGTATGTTCCGGATTACATTTTTGCAGGGCAGCCTGTAGACGTGAGAAGTAATGAGAATCCGTAAGGAATTTCAGACACAACTCAGTAAGGGCGCCCACCTGATATAAAGCATCAGGAGCATACTACTGTAGTTCCCACGAAAGGCCGCGTAGTGCACGAAAAAACGCTACGCGTTTTTTCGTGCTAAAATTTATGCAACGTATGAAACTAACCACTTTATTATTCTTAATCAGCGGTATCACAATGGCTATTATTCATGGTATTGCTCTGGAGTTATCGCTATATTGGGTTTATCAACCGCTAGATATACCAATGCATTTTTTAGGCGGAGCGGTATCTGCTTTATTAGTGTTTACGCTTAGGGATCTTGGTATACCAGGGGCTTCTTATGTAGCTTCATCACTAACTAGAACAATGATTTTTGTAATTCTAGTAATGTTAAGTTGGGAAGGTTTCGAAGTAGTTTTTGATATTATGGTTGAAGGTAACTATCTTACAGATACAGTCATTGATTTGGTTATGGGATTTTTAGGTGGGATGGTTGGTTATTTAGTAGCGTCACGTATACAAATGATATGAAGTCATCAACGTTAGGGTTTTTTGGAGGAGTCGGTTCGGTAACTGGAGCCAATTTTATGTTAGATACTGGTTCAACAGCAATTTTAGTAGATTGTGGATTGATTCAAGGTGATAGATTTACCCAAGAAGCTAACGCTGAGCCTTTTCCATATAGTCCAAAAGACGCGGATATATTGCTGGTAACCCACGCTCACGCTGATCATATTGGTCGTATTCCTAAGTTAGTTAAAGATGGCTTTAAAGGAAAGATATATTCCACTCGACCGACTAAAGATTTGGCTCACGTGATGTTGCAGGATGCACTGAAAGTAATGCGTTACGAATATGAACGATATGGCAATGAAGTTTTATATGAAGATGAAGATGTGGAGTTGGCTATGCGATTATGGCAGGCCTTAGATTATGATGAACCGTTAAGTTTACCTGACGCTGTTACAGCCACCTTTACTGATGCTGGACATATTCTTGGTTCGGCAATGATTAGGTTGGAAAGAGGCGAAAGAAGTATTGTGTTTACCGGTGATATCGGAAATGACCCACAACCGCTTCTAAATCCACCAGTCATTCCAGTTGAGTATCAGTATTTAGTTATGGAGAGTGTTTACGGCGACCGTTTACATGAAGAAGTAGAAGAGCGATCAGCTTTACTTCAACATTACATAGAGGATACTCGAGCTAAGGGTGGGACTTTGATAATCCCAGCTTTCTCAATGGAACGGACTCAAGGTATGTTATTAGAGATTAATAATATGGTTGAAGCTGGAACGATTGAACCAATTCCGGTTTTCTTAGATTCCCCGCTAGCCATTTCGGTGACTGATATTTATCGTCGTTATCCTGAGTATTTAAAAGATTCAGTACAGGAACAAATTAAAGCCGGCGATGATATTTTTGAATTTTCAGGTTTATCATTCACAAGAACAGTAAAGGAATCTCACGAAATCAATAAAGAAAAAGGACCAAAAATAATTATCGCCGGCAGTGGCATGAGTCATGGTGGAAGAATCCGCCGACATGAAAAGAATTATCTAAGCGATTCCAATAACACCTTGTTGTTGGTTGGTTATCAGTCAGTCGGAAGTTTAGGAAGAATCCTACATGATGGGGCAGAGGTAGTTACTATTGATAAAGAAAAAGTTAGAGTTAAGGCTCAGATAGCAAGAATTCGTGGTTTTTCTGGGCACGCAGATCGTGACCAATTATTAAACTTAGTAGCGCAAGGTGGTGAACATGCCGAACAAGTGTTTGTCACTATGGGAGAAGAACGATCTTCACTTTTTCTAACGCAACGTCTACGAGACTATCTTGGTGTTAATGCTATGGCACCCGGACTTAACGAAGAAATGGAAATTGAATTTTAGGTTTTGATAAATAAAAAAGAAGAGGCGATTCCCTATGGGAGTCGCCTCTTCTTTTAACCTAGTTATTTTACTTAATTGCCTCAACAACTTTAGTAAAAGCTTCAGGTCGATCTTTAGCTAGAGTAGCTAGAACTTTACGATCTAGGGTAATGTTCTTATCTTTTAAAGCCTTGATAAATCGACTGTACTTAAGGTCATGGGTTTGTAGAGCTGCGTTGATGCGAGTGATCCATAATTGTCGAAAATCATTTTTTCGGTCTTTTCGGTGCGCAAAGGCATGCAGTTGGGCATGGAAGATTGCTTCGCGAGCTTCACGCTTTTTCTTAGATCGGCCAAAACGATATCCTTTTACTTGGGATAGGATATTACGTCGTCTTTTTTGGGCCATCAAACCACCTTTTACTCGTGCCATATTTCAGTAGTTATTATTAGTTAGTAATTAAGCACCCGATTTAGGAAGGAAGCGACGGGTAACTCGCTTAGATAGAGTCAATAGCTGGGTTCGCTTGCGACGTAGTCGTTGCTGACCAGTTTGACGAGCATTAAAGTGGTTTTGACCTTGTTTACGGGCAACCAACTTACCGTTTTTAGTCACTTTAATTCTCTTTGTAAATGATTTGTTTGTCTTCATATTCCTTGTTTAAAGTCACGCAACTATAGCGTAATCAAGTCTTACTGTCAAAGGTTTTTACACGAGATTATCTAAAGTTTCATCGGAGTCCAAAGTGTCCAAAAATCTGTGCGAAAGGCAAACTGGAGCCACAAATTAACTATCGTTCATTTGTGGCAAAGTGCAGACTTGCAGCCAGATTTTTGGACACGACGGCCCGAAATAAAGTCTTATATATTACTCATTGTGGTGAAACTTTAGATAGACTCTCTCCTAAAGCATGCCAGACTCTAAGAGTTCATCTAGTGATTTTTTCTTAGATTTAGCTACTTCTTTAACATCTTTTTTTTCCTTCGTTGCTGCTTTTTTAGGGTCTTCAAGTACTTTAGCTTCTTTTACTGCCTTACCGACTCGCTCTAAGGTAGCAGTGAAACCTTTAGGGCTTTTCTTTACTTCATCAGCTAGTTTGTAGTCAGCTGGTACAATTTTTAGAAAACGATCTAATCTTTCTTTAAGGAAAGCTGGCTCCATGTATTTGTAGCGACCCCATAAGAAGAGATCAACTTTTACACGATGCCCTTCCTGTAGCCACTCAGCAATTCTCTTAGCTTTAAGTTGCTGGTCATGTTCTCCAGTACCAATCTTTACTTGAATACTTTTAGTCTCAGTTACGTGTGATTTTGATTTCACTTCGCTAGCTTTTCGCTTAGTTTCGTAACGATATTGACCATAATCCATGATCTTAGCTACGGGAGGTTTGGCGTTAGGAGAAATTTCAATTAAATCCAGTTTGGCCTTATCAGCGGTTTTTTTAGCTTCACCTAGTGATAATAGACCGAGATTTTCACCTTCTGGTCCAACCACACGCAACTCACTTGCTCTAATAGCATCGTTTATTCTGATACGGTTTTTATAACTGAAATTATTGTTTTTTCTCAAGAAAAGAGGCTTATTTTGTAATTATGTATGTCGGGGGACATACCAAGAAGCGAATATTCCCTATAAATAATCGCTACCGCAGCACTAACTTTGGTAGCCGTGAATATACCATGCATTGTGTAATATATCAATATATTTACTTGTTTTTTATTAAGTTTTTACTTAATTTTTTATGTAAATCCAAACCGTTTTACCACCCACTCGACCAGGTTTTCTAGTATAGCTTTCAGGTACGTCGTAGTATTTATCTAGGTGTTTTAGTTCTATTTCTGAAACATAAATCATTTCACCTGAAATATAGTCATCATTTTTACGAATAAAAGTACGAATTCCTCTGATGTAGTGGTCTAATCGAGCTGGATATCGCTTAGTGATACAGTGACAAGCAAAGGTTCTAGTGATTGGATTTTGCAGATCATTGTGAATAAAGACTATTTCAGTTCTATCAATGGCGTAGGCATTAGCGGCCATCAAACCCATACCACCACCAATGGTACTCGCAAATAATCCGGCCAGAAAGGCTATAATAATAGTTTTGTTCATGCTTTTGGGAAGAAAGGAATAAAGTAATTGGTTTTACGCATGTATTCTCTATATTCAATAGGATACTTCTCTAAGAAGATTTCTTCAAGCATTGGTCCAGTTACTTTAGTTACTATATACGTAATTAGTAGAGGGCTAACAAAAGCGATGTAACCAACCGGTAGTGATAGGGTCATAATTGCCATACCCCACCAGACTAGAGTTTCACCAAAATAATTGGGTCGGCGACTATATTTGAATAATCCTTTAGTCATAATGACTGAATTTTCTAGACCGTCCATTTTTCTATAGATAAACATATCAATTTGTAAATCAGCAATAGTTTCATAAAGCAAACCAATAACAAAGATAATTGCTCC
>JAGQLZ010000009.1 GCA_020428895.1 Candidatus Kaiserbacteria bacterium | reverse complement strand
GGCGAGCCTGAAAGGCTCGCCCTTTTTTCTCCTATTAAACAAAACTATCTGGCACCGGAAACTTGGTACAGAGTTCTTCTACAACTTTCTTAATTTCCGCTTTTTTATCTGCATCATCTTTATTCTTCATAGTTTCAATCATCAGTTCTGCCAGCTTAGTCGCCTCAGCTTCTTTCATACCTCGAGTAGTCATAGCTGGTGTGCCAAAACGAATTCCTGACGGATCTAAAGCTTTCCGAGTGTCGTTGGCAATCATATTTTTGTTTAGAGTAATCCCTACCTCATCAAGGGCAACTTCAGCTTCTTCTCCAGTAATACCTAGCGAACCATACACATCAGCCAATAAAAGATGATTATCTGTGCCTCCTCCCAGCAATCTTATGTCTGCGTCTTTAAAGACCTTCTCCATAGCTTTAGCATTTTTCAAAATCTGTCCAGCATAATCTTTGAAAGAAGGATGGAGAGCCTCACCAAAAGCCACCGCCTTAGCAGCAATAATATGCATGTGTGGACCACCTTGAATACCTGGGAACACTGCTTTATCAATCTTCTTAGCAATTTCTTCACTCTCCCGAGTCAAAATCATACCACCGCGCGGTCCACGCAGTGTTTTGTGAGTAGTAGTAGTTATTACATCGAATCCATAATCAAATGGGTTCTTGACTACGTCACCTGCAATTAAACCGGCGATATGTGCCATATCCGCTACCGTGTACGCCCCTACTTCTTTGGCAATATCTACAAACTTTTGATAATCAAGTTCACGACTATAAGCAGAAAATCCGGCTAGAATTATTTTTGGTTTATTTTCGATAGCTACTTTACGCAGTTCGTCATAATCAATTTCCCCAGTCTCAACATCTTTCATTTTGTAACGAACAAAATTGAAGATTTTATTAATCCAAGTAGTTGGATGACCGTGAGTTAAATGTCCCCCGTGAGATAAATCCATACCCAACACTGTATCGCCCGGCTCCATTAAAGCAAAATACATAGCCATGTTTGCTGCCGCTCCTCCAAGCGGTTGCACGTTGGCATACTTGGCACCAAACAACTCACAAGCTCTTTCTATAGCCAATCGCTCTACTGCGTCAGTAAAATCCTGTCCACCGTAGTAACGTCTGCCAGGGTAACCTTCTGCGTACTTATTTGTGAGGATGGAGCCGTTCGCTTCGCGAACGGCTTGACTAACATAATTTTCACTAGGAATGAGCTCTACTCCTTTCTCCTCTCTCTTCTCTTCCCCAATCAAAGCTTCGTATAAATCATTGTCTTGATTTTTTATGTGTTTATATTCATTCATATTTATTTTTTATAACTAATAATTTGATTGGTAAGACTTATAACATAATAGAATTAAGCTAAATTATTTATCATCCTCAGTATCTCCCTTTTTAAAGTCTCGATTATAACCTCCTCCAATTACAGTCAGTTCTGCCTTGATAGCTCCATGAGATTCATAGTCACTCAGCGTCACGTGCTCAGGTTTAAAATTATCAAGAGAAGTTACCTCATCACTAATTTCAATTTTTGGAAACGGCAATGGTTCACGAGTTAATTGTTCCCTAGCTTGGTCAAAATGGGTACTGTATATATGTACATCTCCAAAGGTATGGATAAATTCACCTGGTTCGTATCCAGTAATTTTTGCTACTACATGCATCAAAAGTACGTAACTAGCAATATTGAAAGGAACACCCAAGAAAATATCCGCCGATCGTTGATATAGCTGTAGACACAATCGCCCGTCCTTAATATTAAACTGAAACATGTTGTGACAGATAGGAAAACGACAAGCCTGTCCCTCCTTCGCCATCCCGTAAAGATTCTCTGGGTTCCAAGCAGTTAAAACTGCATTGTGACAACTAGGGTCATCTTTCAACTCCTGAACAATCCAACCCAGCTGATCTACTTTGCGACCATCAGAAGCCGGCCAGCGCCGCCATAACTCACCATAAATATGAGGAAGTTCACCATGCTTTTTCGCAAAACCTTCATCCTCGGCAATATTTTTAATAAATTCCTCTTTAGTTAGTTCGGGCTCTTTACCCTCCTTTACTTTCTCACCATAAATATAGTACGGGTAGTCGTCCCAAATATGTACGTTATTATCGACCAAATATTTAATATTGGATTGTCCTGATAAAAACCAATACAACTCGTGCAAAACACCATTCCAATAAACTTTCTTAGTAGTCAAAAGTGGAAATCCATCCTTGGCATCGAACCGAAGTTGTCTGCCAAATTGACTATATGTTTTTGCACCAACTCCAATATCTGTCTGTTCCTTACCTTCATCTAATAACTCCTGCATTAAATCTAAGTATTGATACTCTGGGTGTTTTTTATCGCTCATATTATTTCTTAGTCTTATTTACTCTTTTAGTACTGCTTTTCTTTCTGGCTAGCGGTCCGGTTTTTGGTGGTACGTAACCAACCAAATTATTAGCGTTGTAACGTCCAGTTTGTTTGTAATTTCTTTTGGTATGAGAAGACAAGGTAGAGAATGATAATTGAGCAATCTCCATACCAGGACGCAACACAATCGGTACATTATTTAAATTACAAAGTTCAAAAGCAATATGTAGATTATGTCCCGGATTCACAATACTAGCTGAATTATGAACAATTAAACCAATTCTTGCCAAACTAGACTTACCGTTCACTTCAATTAAATAATGGTCTGAACCGAATCGTTCTTTTGAGTAACCGAGAATACTCACCCCTGGATGTAATACAAACTCACCACCATCCTTAACCTCAATAGTTTGAGTATTAGGAAAAATTCCCTTTGCTGGATCAATCGCTTTAGTTGAGTGTGACTCGTTAATAATAAAAGTATTACCTAATCGAATATCATAGGTAGCTGGTTGAAGACGTTTTGGATCAAATGGTTCTAAAGTGATTTCGCCATTTTTAACGGCTGCGTGAATGTCTATATCTGATAAAAACATAACTACTCTATATTAAAAGTTTTACCAGTCCCGTAATAATCAGACCAATTGTCATTATAAAACTCAAACATTCTAGCTAACCGTGACTGCGGTAGTTCGGACACGTCTAACTCACTCATTAACGTCAGTAGCTCTTCTCTAATTGTTGGTAAAGCAGACTCAT
>JAGQLZ010000008.1 GCA_020428895.1 Candidatus Kaiserbacteria bacterium | reverse complement strand
CTCTTAGTAATCAAATATAGGATTTTTATTTTAGATTGAGTCATGCAATTGAGGTATCAGTTAATGTGGCGCTTTCCTTAAACAGTCTCCCAGATTGTTTAAGCCACCCATAATTACTCTTAGTAATCAAATATAGGATTTCTTTAGGGTTGGTTATTAGCATAAAAACAGTTTAGCAACACTTTATGTAACTTCAAAAGTTTATAATTTGTTATATACCTTGCTATTTTTTCTGCCTTCTGTACAGTATTTATACTTTAAGCAAATATGGGCGAACGAGCACGAGAACTACTGATCCTGATAGTAGGGGACGTCATTATATTTATTCTATCTCTCTGGATCACTTTACTGGTGAGATATTTAGCTATTCCAGAAGTTGCTCTTTTAGAAGCTCACATTGGTCCGTTTTTGATTCTTTCGGCTGTTTGGTTGTTCATTTTCTATATTGCTGGTCTTTATGATAAACACACAGTTTTTCTAAAAAACTTACTTTTTAGTCGGATTCTCAATACTCAGGTAGTCAATATTATTTTTGCGGCGGTATTGTTTATGATTATTCCGTTTGGTATTGCTCCAAAGACGAACTTGGTTATCTATTTAATAATATCGATAATCCTAATCACATTTTGGCGATTAAAAATTTATAATTATTTTTCTCCAAAACAAAAGCATCGAGCGATATTAATTGCTGACGGTAAAGAAGCCATAGAGTTAGTTGATGAAATAAATAACAATGATCGTTACAATTATTCTTTTGTGAGAATTATTGATAGTGAGGCCGCTACAAAAGCTGAGAATTTTAAACAGAAATTATTGAAGCTTATTGAAAAAGAAAATATTGGAATCATTGTGGCTAATCCAAAAGGTTCGCATATGGAAGCCATTATGCCGTCTTTGTTTGAACAGGCTTTTTTAAATTTTAAGTTTACTTTCTTGGATTTTTACAAAGTGTATGAAGATACTTTTGATAAAGTGCCATTATCAGCCTTACATTATGATTGGTTTATTCAATACGTATCACAATCTAAAAGTTTATTTTACGATTTTACAAAAAGAAGTTTGGATTTGATTGGGGGTTTTATATTATTGACCGTACTGGGTTTGGCTTTACCATTTATTTATATAATAATGCGTTTTACCAAAGACAATGGTCCAATGTTTATTGCTCAAGACAGAATTGGTCAACGTAATACTCCGGTACTAGTGTATAAAATCAGAACTATGAGCGAGAACCGATCTGCTAGTGCTACTTGGACTACCGAAGATAAACAGCAGGGTAACGTAGTTACACCAATTGGTCATTGGTTGCGTAAGTTAAGTATCGATGAATTTCCCCAGTGCATAAATATTATTAAAGGCGAAATGTCTTTAATTGGTCCCAGAAATGATATCAAAGGCTTAGGCGATCGTTTGGCCGAAGAAATCCCTTATTACAATATTCGTAATTTTGTTAAACCAGGCATTACTGGTTGGGCTCAAACTCACCAACATTACATGGGTAATAATATTAGCCCGCAATCAATGGATGAATCTCGAGAACGGTTGGCTTATGATTTGTATTACGTAAAAAATAGATCTTTACTTCTTGATGTGGAGGTGGCCTTGCGAACCTTTAAAACTTTACTGTCTCGCTTTGGTATTGTTATTAAGTTACCAAAGTAAATGTAACTTTTCGATTGCGACTGAGGTTTGTTATACTAGCGCGTATGGAACAAAGAACTATTTTCATTGTGGGAGTTGGATATGTTGGCGAGATGCTTTGCGACCAGCTTTCTAAACGTGATGATGTTAGACAAATTATTGCCCTCGACAAAGAGCCACAAAGTGACTGGTGTAAAGAAATTCCTAAAGTTAAATACCTCCAGCAAAATATGGCTGACGATGGTTGGCAGGAAGAGGTGGCTAAATATGAACCAGATACAGTAATTCACACAGCTTGGCAGATTCGAGCTATGTATGGACAGAAAGATGAACAGTGGCGTTGGAATGTTGATGGTTCGAATAAAGTCTTTGATTTTGCTTTATCACTGCCGTCTGTAAAGAAGCTCATTTATTATTCAACGGCGTCCTCATATTCAGCTCGTAGAGATAATCGTTTCGAGCATCTTTTTACTGAAGAAGAAGGTTTTCGAGATGATGATTATATTTACGCTTATGAAAAGAAGGTAACTGAAGAAAATTTACAGGCTAAATTTGAGCAAGCCAAAAAAGAAGGCAGAGTGGTACCACAAGTATCAATCGTACGACCGGCCGCTATAACCGGTCCACGTGGTCGGTTTATGCGTATTCGTTTTGGCCTTCAGTCAGCCCTGCAAGGTAATCTTAAGGGCGGTTTTATTAACCGTATTATTACAACCCTGACTTCATTTGTACCAGCGACAAAAGGTTGGGTACGTCAATTTATTCATGAAGATGATGTGAATGACATCATGATGAAATTTACTTTTGAAGACATGAATTGGGAATACAACGTATTTAACATTACTCCAACCGGTGAGCCGGTATATGCCAAAGATATGGCTGATGCTGTAGGGAAGAAAATTTTACCGATTCAGCCATGGATGGCCAGATTTGCTTTTTGGTTTTTTTGGCACACCACCCGAGGACGTATCCCGACTTGTTCTGGTAGTTGGCGATTTTACTCATATCCGGTTGTAATGAGTGGCGAAAAACTAGCTACTGTCTATAAGTGTAAATATAGTAGTAAAGATGCTTTTCGTTACACTGATGGTAGATACGAAAGTTGGGTACCAGAAGATAAGAAAAATTCTAAACCAGTTTCTTAATACTGGTAGATTATTACACCATTTATTATCATAGACCTAATCAATCGGTCGGGGTATACTTGCCTCAATTAAACATGCTGGTAGACGGTAGAAAAATTTCTGAAAATATACTAAAAAATACCGCCATTGATGTTGCGCTTCTTAAAAAGCCGCCTCGTTTACACGTTATTACTTGTGAACCAACTTTTGAGACTAAGAAATTCATTGAGTTAAAAAGTAAACGAGCCGCCGAAGTTGGTATTGAAATCGTACTAACTGAGCTTGATTCTGAAGGGTCTACTCAAGCGGCTGTTATGGCGGTGCAACAGTCAGTGGCAAACTCAGATGGAATAGTGGTGCAGTTACCATTTCCAAAAAGAATTGATATTGAAGAAGTATTAACGGCTATACCTCCATCTCATGATGCAGATGTATTGACTTACGATGGTTCTCAAGAAGAGGTTCTGCCACCAGTGGTGGGAGCAATTTCAGCTATTTTAGATACGCACAATATTGAATTAAAGGGGAAGAAAGTTGCAGTCCTTGGTCAAGGAATGTTAGTAGGTAGACCATCAGTTATCTGGCTAAAATCAAAAGGAGCGGAAGTTACGTCAATTACCGAACATACAAAAAAAGTGGCTGAGATTACCAAACAAGCTGACGTAGTAGTGACAGGAGTTGGTAAAACTGGAATTTTAACTCCTAAAATGATCAAAGAGGGTGTGGTGATTATTGATGCTGGTACTTCAGAACAAAAAGGTCAATTGGCTGGTGATGTTGATCCAGCTTGCGAGAAGAAAGCTTCACTATTTACACCAGTACCAGGTGGCGTTGGACCGATTACAGTAGCGATTCTGCTCCGTAACGTTTTACGTTTGGCCGAGCAAAAACGTTAGTGGTATGGTGTTGTCAATCATGGTATAACGATAGGGTTTTATGTCTAAAGATAATGAAAAAACCTCCACACAGGAGGATAGTACGGATGTTATTTTACGCAGTTTTCGTGGCCTGATAGTAATCGTCGCCGGCTGTTTGTTAGCTTATTTTGTTTATTCTAATGTTACCAATCCAGAAGCTAAGCACCCGTTTAAATTAGGTTTAGATTTAGCTGGCGGTAGTCACTTGGTTTACGAGGCTGACACAGAAGGGGTAGCTCCTGAAGATGTCGATAGTTTAATGTCGGTACTGCGAGATGTGATTGAACGCCGAGTAAATATTTTTGGTGTATCCGAACCAATTGTTCAGGTAGAGCAAAGTAGTTTTGTGGCTGGCGATGATAAGCATCATCGTTTAGTGGTTGAGTTGCCAGGGGTAACCGATGTAAAAGAAGCGGCCGCTGCCATTAAGGCCACGCCACTTTTGGAATTTAAGTTGATTGATGAGTCATTAATGGCAGATTATGAAAACGCCACTAGTTCAGCTACTAGTACTGAAGCCAATGATCCTTTTGTTGATACTGGTTTAACTGGACGTTATTTAGATAGCGCGGCTTTGGAATTGTCAGGTAACTCACCAGGTCAATTATCAAATGAACCTCTAGTGGCAATTAAGTTTAATTCTGAAGGAGCAGATTTATTTGAATCTATTACCCGACAACACACAGGTGAAAGTTTAGCGATTTTCTTAGATGGAGAAATGGTATCGGCTCCGAGAATAAACGAAACAATTTCTGGTGGTCGGGCAGTTATTACCGGTAATTTCACTTTAGAAGAAGCTAAAAATTTAGCTGAGAACTTAAACTATGGTGCTTTGCCACTGAGCATAGAACTAGTCTCCACACAGACCGTAGGAGCTTCATTGGGTGGGGGAGTATTAAATAAAGGCATCGAAGCTGGAGTGATTGGATTTAGTTTCGTGATGTTATTTATGGTGTTTTGGTATCGGTTACCAGGTTTTGTAGCTTCGATTGCGCTACTTGTATATCTGGTTTCTATGATGTCTTTATTTATGTTGATACCGGTAACCTTAACCGCCGCTGGTTTAGCTGGATTTATTTTATCGATAGGTATGGCAGTTGATGCAAATGTTCTAGTCTTTGAACGAATGAAAGAAGAATACCAGAATGGTTCACCTAGTCGGGAAGCCGCTCGAACTGGTTTTACTAGAGCTTGGAGTGCTATTCGAGACGGTAACATCACAAGCCTATTATCTGCCATAATTTTGTTTTGGTTTGGTACCTCAATGGTTAAAGGTTTTGCGCTAGTGTTTGGAATTGGAGTGGTTATGTCGATGCTTACCGCTATTGTAGTAACTAGGACATTACTAATTGCCTTACCTAGTGTTAAGAAGTCAGAAGCTGGACTATTAGCTAAACTGTATAAAACTGGACTAAAATAATTTTATGAAAATTATCGAAAACAAAAAAATATTTCTAACTATTGGACTGTCAGTAATGTTAGGGTCTTTGGCGGTAGTTAGTATTTTTGGACTTAAGTTAGGTATAGATTTTACTGGTGGGTCTTTAACTGAAGTTTCTTATGAAGATAAGCCAACCCAGAGTGTTATAGAAGAGGCGGTTAATTCTTCAGTTAGCGATCTAGGCGCTTTTTCAGTTCGACAGTCAGCTAATAATGACGGAGGAATTGGTTATATTATCCGAACTAGAGATTTGTCTGAACCAGAACGGGAATCACTGCACGCTGCTGTTACAGAAATAAATGAAGGAACTATTGACCGATTTACTTCCATCGGACCGGTGATTGGTGAAGAGTTAAAAAATAAAGCAGTTTGGGCAATTGGTGGAGTAGCTCTAATAATCATTCTTTATGTGGCTTTTGCTTTTGCGGGAGTTGGTAAACCAGTTGGTTCATGGGTTTATGGTGGAATTACTATTTTTGCTTTAATACATGATGTTCTGGTGCCAGCCGCGCTAATGTCATTGTTAGGTTTATTACTCGGAGTAGAAGTGGACGTGTTGTTTGTGATGGCTCTTTTGGCGGTACTTGGTTACTCAGTAAATGACACTATCGTGGTATTTGACCGAGTTCGTGAAAATCTAATTCGGTATCGTCAGGAAAAGAAAAAGAAAACCAAAGATGAGTTTGGACAGCCAAAAGAAGAGATTGATTATGTATTTAATAAACCATTTTCTGAAATTGTTAGTGAGTCGGTTAGTCAGACTATTGCAAGATCTATCAACACTTCTTTCACCACACTCTTGGCACTAATCGCTCTTTATTTCATTGGTGGTAGTGTAACTCAGATTTTTGCTCTGATTCTGATTGCTGGAGTAGTGGCCGGTACTTACTCGTCTATTTTCTTAGCCCCGCCACTTTTGGTGTATATGGCTGAACGTTCAGCTACTAAAGAGGCGGATCAGAAATAATTTCTGTTTATAGGATATTGTTATATTATTAACTTCGTTCGTCCAGCAATTCCTTCTAGGAATTGAAGGAATTGGGACATAAATTCATAATAAGCCCTACGGGCATTTATTCATTCATGATTATTGGAATAGCAGGCACTTTAGGGTCTGGAAAAGGCACGGTTGTAAATTATTTGAAGTCGAAAGGATTTACACATTATTCTAGTTCTGATGTGTTAAAGAAAATCTTAAAGGAACGCAATATCGTTGCAACTCGGGAAAATTTATCTAAGTTGGCTAATGAGTTAATTAAGGATTACGAAGGTGGAGTTTTACATTTTTCCCACCAATATGCTAAAGATGCAAAGCATGATAATTATATTCTCGAAGCGTTACATAGAGTTAGTGAAGGAGAGTATGTAAGAAAAATTGGTGGAATTATATTAGGAATTGATGCTGATATAAAAATAAGATACGAACGGGTTATAAAAAGAAAAGATGGTAAAAAAGACGATGTTACATTCAGTCAGTTTATAGCAGATTCAGAGCGTGAAGAGGAAGGAAAAACCGGTAGTGGTCCAAATATTAGAGCGGTTATGGAAATGGCAGATTACACAATTTTTAATGATAATAACTTAGAAAAGTTATATGAAGATGTTGATAAATTTTTAGCCACTATCAATGATTAAGACGGTTGGCATAGTTGGTCATGGCCATTTTGGACAGTTTGTTGAGTTGTTAGTTAGGCGGTTTTTGCCGGAGGTGGAAGTGCGAATTTTTTCTAAACGAGCAGAAATAGACGAAGAAAGATTTTTCAGTCTGGCAAAAACCGCCACCACTGACGTGGTTATATTATGTGGTTCAATTGCTGGATATGAAGAACAGCTTAAAAGTCTACTTTCATATATTGAAAAAGAAACCGTGGTAGTTGATGTTGCTACAGTAAAAACACACACCGGAGATTTATTTAAAAAATATCTAAGTGACAAGAGATGGTTGTCATGCCACCCGATGTTTGGCGCCGAAAGTTACAAAAAACAAAACGAAGATGTCAGCGGTTTTAGAATTGTAGTGACTGATAAAACAATTGGGGAAGAGGAGTATGAAGCTGTAAGAAATTTCATGAGTGGACTGAGTTTTGTTTTTATTGAGATGTCAGCAGAAGAACATGATAAATTATTGGCAGACACACTGTTTATGACTCACTATATTGGACAAGTAATGAGTACAGCTGGTTTTGGTCGAACTAATATGGACACAGTTTCTTTTCAGTCTTTGATGAATGCAGTTGAGAGTGTAGCTCAGGATGGAAAACTATTTATGGATGTTTATAATTTCAATCCATACTGTGAAGCAGCCGCAGTACGATTTCATGACGCACAGGAAGTTGTTTTAAAAGGCTTGCTTAGGAAGAAAGTATAAAAAAGCCGGCGCCACT
>JAGQLZ010000007.1 GCA_020428895.1 Candidatus Kaiserbacteria bacterium | reverse complement strand
AAATACCCCGGAAGACTACGACCCTGAACGCGAGCGGAAGCTACTTTTAAGTCATAAAGAGCTCGCTCATTTGGAAAAAGAACTCAATACCGCAGGGTTGACAATAGTCCCTATTTCATGGTATAGTAAAAGTCACAAAATAAAGCTTGAAATTGCGCTCGTACGTGGTAAAAAGATGTCAGACAAGCGCGAGACAATCAAAAAGCGTGAAAGTAAACGCAACATTGATCGTCTTCTCAAGCAGCAATAGTTTTTTGATATTTCGTAGCAAGGAAGTGGGCCGGTGAAAGACAGCAAGTGGCTCGTTGTGCGGTTCGCGGAAAGGGCAATATGGACAAGAATCCGATCCCGAGCCTCATCGCTATCACCATCATCACAGTCTGGCCGCTTAGCTTCGTAGCCTACTATCGCCCTCTGGGCTTTATTGGCATCGTCGCTCTGATGGCTATCATCTTCTTCTTTCCGGTGATCGTCGACGGGCTTTGGGATATGCTCCGCAAACTGAGGGGGCGGTCCTGATCGGCCCCTCTCCCCTACTTCCTTGTTACGAAATTCCGTAACTTGATAATAATATTTGGTTGCACAGAGGTGTGGTTAGTACCACATCATGTTTGTACATGGTGACGTGTTTCCCTACCCCCCAACGAAAACAGGGACAACAAATGACACGTAAAGAAATTGAGGCATGGATGCAAGATCTCGCAAAGCGGTTCGCTCACGACCTGAGGGAACTCGGCGCCGAGGTTACCGACGAACAGGTCTACGAGCTGCTCAGGCAGCACCTGACCTTCGGCGACATCTAGGCGATGCGTGAAGCAGAAACGGCGTAAAGCCGTCGGTGGGCGAGATCGAGCAGTTCGACGAGCCCACCACCCCACCTCTGTGCAACCAAAGTAAGTTTTTTGACATAGATAATACAAGTTTGGTTGTAAAGAGACGGCAACAGACCGTCCTGCGTATATCGCAGCAACCCCACCACAAAGCGGCCGCTCTGTGGTGTACAACGCTAAGAGGAAGATGAAGATGCCCACCCACAACCCGCACCTCCCCGTGATGCCCGCCATCGAGATCGTCAAGGCGATCGCTCAATCGTACGTCGATGAGGGGAACCTCATCGAGGACCCAGATGGGCCGATCGTCGACGACGAGATCATCGCGATCGCGGCCGACATGGAAGTGGCGATCGCCGATCGCTACGGGCGTGACCCCATCATGTTCAACTTCGCACTTCTCACCAAGATCAAGCGGGCTGCCAAACAAGGGCTCGACCCGATCGAGGTGATCAAGGACTGGCTGGCCGACCTCCTGCGGGAGGAAGACGTCCAACCCGTCCACTGACCTGATCCCGGGCGACACTGAGCAGTAGCCGCCCACGATCAACTGCGCAATCTGGTAATTTTTCCGCCAGATTGCGCACCGTCTCTTTGCAACCAAACCCACACAAACTTCCCCTAGAGCATACTTACACCGCAAGTATGTTGTAGGGGGATGCCAGGCATCGACGGTTGATGTTTGTTGTTGTGTGCAGTGTCGAAATCGGTCTCCATTTCGTTAAAAGGAGTCCAGTATAGATGCAAACAAATCTGTACCAAGTCCATATGCTAACGCATTTGGATTCGCACCCGCTGTAGCGTAACTAAACGCTCGCCGATGCGACGCGACATGAAGTGAGGTCTCATATCTTCATGCTCGTGGAATAGCCATGAGACTCTGGAACCCTAGTTCGTTTAGCTAGGCACCCAAGATGTATAAACTCGATATGCAATGCTTTTGTCCATTCTTTATATTGCATATTTAAACCCTAGAATGGTCTACGCACTGTAGAAGCACTTGAACGCATTGATTCGGACGCGGATTCGACTTCCGCCATCTCCACAGCAACACGAGCCACCCTTTTGGGTGGCTTTTGTGCTGCTGCGGAGATGGCGAGAAAGCAAACTGCTTTGCTTTCGTGAGGACTCGAAAGACGGAATGATGTGAGGAAGTATGACGAACTAATGAGTCGGGGTCGAGAAAAATTTTCACAGAAAATTTATTCGTGACCGAGTCTCTCAGCGCGCACAGGTATCCAGCAACACCGCCTAAGCTAACCGGCTCTAGCGAATATTTTCTAAATTGACTATATTCAGCTCTCCGCTTTCTGCATCTAACCAACGAATAAAGTGTGGGGTTAGTTTAAACATAGTAAAATCATCAGCACTTTCTACATAATATTTTGATGAGTTTTTCTTTTTAAACCAAGCTTGAACATTTAATTGATCAAGTGTAGATAATTCTTCTACCTCACCTCTGATATCGACTACTTTAAGAGGATCTAGTTTTTCCTCAATCACTGACAGTGACACTATTTTGTTTATGCACAAATGAGCATATTTTGAAAAAGCTTTACGGGTGCCGAAGAAAACATTTAGTTCTTCATCAATTACATAAAGCATCAAAGACGTTGTTGGCAATCCGTCTTCATCTAAAATTGAAAAAACTGCTTTTCGATGATTATTTAAAAAATCAATAATCGTTTGTCTTAAATCTGACTGATTCATAATGAACAAATACTTAGAACTTTTACTGTGACATTGTAACAGTTTTTACTTATCCACATAACAAAACAATCGCTATTGACAATCATTAATTTCAAAAGCATAGTTATATTAGAGCACTGAGCAAGGAGAACGAAATGGTACTTTCCAAAGAACGTCTCGCTGAAATGGGGCACCCGAAGCTTTTGGATGAACAACTCAAAGGCACTCTCCCTGAAGCGACGACAGACCACATTGAGGTAATCAACTACCTCAAAGAAAAGGCAAAAAAGGAAAAATAATTTCCACGCATTCGTACCTCGTAGAGCGCCCGGCCAAGACCTATCTTGGACACCGACCGGACGCTTTTCATTTGAATATATTCTCCCTTCCCTATTAAAATTTTAATAAGTAAAAAACCCAAACTCTTTTAAGCTAAAGATTGGTTTTTACATACTTTCGATTTTTGCTATAGTACTCATGCTCCCATAGTTTAATGGATAGAACAGGAGACTTCTAAGCTCTTGGTAGGGGTTCGATTCCTCTTGGGAGCACTCGTTGTAAAGCGTCCAGTCTTGTACTGGGCGTTTTACAATGAGTCCGAGGAATCGAAAAGCTTTTGAGGTGGATTCGACCAAAGGGAGAATCTATCCAAAAGGTGTACTGAAACTGTAAGTTTCGATTCCTCTTGGGAGCACCAACAAGCACGAAAAAACTGGATATAAGTCCAGTTTTTTCGTGCTTCTAAAATAAACCCCGCATGGTATACTCGAAATTATGAAAAAGACTCATAAATACCAGCTACTTATCAACCGATTAAATCGGGCTGAGGGTCAAGTTAGAGCCCTCAGAGAATCTCTTGAAAAAGACTCAATCAAAGACTGTAAGGAATTCATTACCCAAATTAAAGCGGCTCGCAGTGCCTTAAAGCACACCAGTGAACAATACGTTCTGATGCATATAAAAAAGTGTCAGAGTCTACCGGCAAAAAAGCGTGATGAGCAAATTTCCGAAGCTATCAAGGTTCTAGCCAGTGATTAAATCTGGTATTGTCTCTTCCTCAGTAGCAACCTCTTCTTCCTCAAGAATCTCTATACCAACATCAATTGTCGAGGTGGCCGTTGAAGTGGCTGTGCCCGATTCTGTATTTTCAACTGGTGTACTCTTACTTACAACTGAATTAAATAAGTGATCGTAAGAATCTTTTTTGGCTCCGTAATATGAAATCACTTGATCTACTAACTGCTCACGATAATTAGCAGTTTTTATCTCAGCAACAGACTCATCATTTAAAATTGAACGGTAATGTAGAAATGATGAGCTAGAGTAAGTAATACCAATAATAAGCATAATACCGCCTATCAATATACTAATATTCCACTCTCGCTGGGGGTGCATTAAAGATCGGTCCGTTTTACCTTTATCTTTACGGACTATATGTCTAGCCATATTAACTACATCGTTTTTTGTAATCATACAGATAATGTGGTTACGGTGAAAGTGATTACCGCCTTCCAGACGGACCCCTCTTCATTAGATATTACTAACTTAACGACCTTTGAATGTAACGGAATTAACTCTATTAATTCAATATATTTCTTTACCTGACTATACTCCCCAATAACTTCCATATTGATAGACAAGTCTTGATAAGGATTATCAGTTTTATCTGAAAGATCTAGAGAAATAATTTTATTCTCTAAATTAAATTGATCAGCTGTGTTTTCTAAGTCTGACAAGAAATTTATCTGTCGCTTGTTATCCAAAAACATATCGTTAATGACAGCCCTATCTTCTTTAGTTTCATTAAGTAATTTTTGCAATGAAACTTGAGCCTGATCAAAAGCGACATTTTGATTAATGAGAGAAATATCACTAACCATATTATTACCTTGACGTTTTACTTCAAACACAATTAATCCAAGTACAACGAGGCTAACACTGAAGTAGACTAGAGAAAATATGAATACTTTTTTTGTTGTCGGATTCATACTTATGATTGTTTTGTTACAATTTCTACCAATAAAGAAAACTGAATATCAACATCTTTAGCTAAATTAGAAATCGGTAATACAATGTTGGTAAAACTTCGGTCATTATCAAGAGACGTTCGATAATTTGCCAAAGATTCTCTGTCGCTGGCTACTCCAACAATTGATACCGTGGATTTATTTGTCTTACTATCAAATCCTTCAAATCGAATTTCACTAATTTTTATTTTGTTTCCAGCCAGTTCTTCGATTCTGGACATCAGTTCAGTGTATTTTATACTTTCAATATCACGTAATAAAACTACTGCCTGATTATTAGTTTTATCAACTTCTGCAATTAATTCATCGTACTTCTCTGATTTAGTAAGTGCTTCTGCTGCTGATTCAGCAAAATCACTACCCCTATTGGTAACCAGTACGTAAGATGGTGAGAGGAGTAGACTAGTAATCAGCGCGACTGTGGCAGCAATACACATCATCACAGAACTAACTCGGAACCAATATTCCTTAAGAACTTGTTTTCTAGATACTGGTGGAATTAAATTAATCATAATTACATATAGTCCTTAAGCGCTAAACCAACTGCCGCCGCGTATCCGTATGAATGCCAACGATCAATTGACGGTATGTCAGTGTCTAAATCCATAACATTCTCCCAAACATTGCCTCGTACTACTGTCACTCCTAATGCTTCTGTTAAATACTCGGGTAAACCTTTCATGTTTGAGCTACCGCCACAAATAATTACGGACTTAATTTTTCTTTCTTTTCGTTCATAATCTCGGGTATGCCAATACTGTAGACGTGAAGCGATTTCATCTTTTAGAATGGACGAGGTGTTCAGCAGAGCTTCGTACACTACATCATTATCAAGTGCCTTAACCAACCCTTGAGTATTTTTTATTTTTGTTAGCTCCGACTCTGCTATATCGTTTCCTAATTGAGCACGAAGGGCTTTAGACATTGTATCTCCCCCAATATCGACCGTAGACGTAAACATAAGTGCTCCATTAAGAACTACTGCGATACCAGTTCGGTTTTTACCAAAATCTACAATCATATGGGCACCGACATCATCGGCCGAAACTGTAGCTCGTGCCATAGCTTGAGCTTCTACTTCAAACGATAGCGGTACCAACTTGGCATCTTTACAAGCATTGTAATAACGCATAATTGTCTCTCTTGCGTACACTACTACAACAATTCTGATTTTTTTATCATCTGGTCCAGACGGTAAAATCTCATAATCAAACAAGGCTTCTTTTGGAGATATCGGAACGTTTTCTTCTAATCTAAATTCTAGTAGACCTCTAATTTCTTTGAACGGTGTTCCTCTTTTAATTTCTGTTTCAAAAACGTAAGCTCTTTCTTCTGGTAAAGACACTCGAACATAGCTCATCTTAGTCTGAGTTTTAAGTTTACGCATCACTTCAGTCAACTGTTTTTGATCTTCCACAAAACCACCCCGAACAACTCCATTTGGAATATCAATACTGCCTTTAATATCTATAACTTTATGACCAGGCTTAACTTCCTTGAGCTTTATATACTTCAATGAAGAATCAGAAATATCGACACCCAAACTAGGCATCTTAAGGAACATTGGTGGTGGCAATAAATTACCTAAGGAACCAGACAAGAACATTGCTTACATTATACGATGAAACTGTTCTGTAGGTAGTGATACAACCCACAATTTAATAGAGGAAATAATAGATAAAATATAGAATCACTAATATCACTGAAATTATTGTGAAAAGTTGTAGGCGTTTTTCTATCTGCTCAAGCATTTGTGGTCCAAAGTAATAAGTAACGTAACCAACCACCCCATAACGAATTGAGCGTCCGATAATCGAAGCTAATAAGAAAACTACTATATTTCCCTGAACAAAACCGGCCCCTAAAGCAACCAGCGTATAAGGAACTGGAGTAATGGCTCCAAAGATAGTTATCCAAAAAGTACCATCTTGAAACTGTATAATCACATTATCTAATTCAGCCAACGCTTCTGGTGAAAAATATTGAGTAACAAAAAAATAAAATGATGTAGCTAAAAGATAAGCAATAAAACCACCAAATACTGACGACCCAACCGTCACTACCACGGCTGCCACCGCCCTAGTGCGATTGGCTAACATATAAATAATCATAAACGGATCGGTGATAATCGGTGCCAAAAGAGCTGATTCAAAGAAAGAAATTACCGCCAAAAGCCATAGACCGTATTTGGTTTTTAGAATCATCTCAGTCTGTTTAGCAACGTTTTTAAGGTACAACTTGAAACTCATTTTTAATTTATTTTAATACCTGCTGGCACTTCTTTACTAGGATGTAATAGTGAGAATGTATCTTCACCACCAATAGCTAAAATCATTCCTTGACTATCTAGACCTCTAATATTTCTAGTTTTTAAATTTACTAAAAACGGACACTGCTTCCCTACTAAATCTTGTGGATCCTCAAAAAATTCACGAATACCAGAGACTATCTGTCTTGGTTTTTCGTCACCAACATCAATAGTCAGGCGCAAAAGCTTGTCAGCATCTTCAACGATATCTACTTCTTTGATAGTACCAATTTTGATTTCTAATTTTGCAAAATCTTCGTAACTTATTTCTTCCATATTATTTTTTCCTAGTTATAAAGCTGTTTAATATTATAGCGGCCGCAGAAGCATCTGTGTCTTTATTACGCCCCTGAAAACGAATTGCTTCTTGAGTGGTGTACTGCTCAGGCTCCAGATGAATGGGAATAGGTCGTTCTAAAGTTATATCAGTCATAAACGACTCAACCGCTTTATGAATTTCGTTTGGTTGACCATCTCTCCCTAGAGAATAACCAATTACCATTTCAGACACTTCATTTTCCTCAATAATTTTTATAACCTCTTTTAACAAAGATTGGTTGTTTTCCAAAACCACATGCGGAAAAGCCATCAAGCCAGCTTCATCCGTTAGAGCTATGCCGACTCTTTTGCTTCCATAATCTATTCCTATTTTTCTCATGCTAGAGAGAATAGCATATTTTGATTAAATTAAAGATTTATATTTAGTGATTTAGAATATTTTATAATAAAAATAATCAAATTTATTATTAGTAGAGTAGAGTTTTATGTTACTTACAAAAAAACATCCTGCAGGATGTTTTTTTGACTCCGTTTTGATTACTTCTTGTTAGCTGCGCCATCTTTTGGTGCATCTTTAGAATGAGTATTTGGTGCTGGGGTAGTTGGGACTTTTTTCTCATCTTTATTATGATCAGACATATTCAATAAATTTTAACTACTAAACCGCACGGCATGTCCAAGTATACTCTCTTTTCAACTAATAGATACCTGTACAAATAAATCCAACTATTTTTGTGTAGCGAGTACAGCAAAAAATCCACCCTGTCGGGTGTTATTTTGTTTGGCGGAGGGAGAGGGATTCGAAGCTTACAGCTTCAGTGCAGGTTGTCGATATTTTTTACTCCCTTTGGTCGTAAAATATCTGACTAACCTTTTCGAATCCCTACAGAAGTGACATTGAGTCACTTCTTCTACCTCCGCGAACAAAAAAGGCGCCAAATGGCGCACTATTTTGTACTCGCGGAGGGAGAGGGATTCGAACCCTCGATACGCGTAAACGTATGGCGGTTTTCAAGACCGCTGCCTTCAACCACTCAGCCATCCCTCCGTAATTATTCGATTATGTTTTGCAGGTGGTTGAAGTATTCGCCCACCTCATGTCTCATAAATATCGACATGTCTGCTCTTTAAAAATCGCAGAACGGATGAAAAGTGAAACTATTCA
>JAGQLZ010000006.1:456-3367 GCA_020428895.1 Candidatus Kaiserbacteria bacterium | reverse complement strand
GAGCTGCGAGTACGCACAACCTTGTTTGATGAGTTCAGTAAAGATGGTCGGAAGTCTTACGCTTTTCGTTTAGTTTTTCAGTCACCAGAGAAGACTCTCACTGATGAAGAAGTAAATAATATTATGGAAAAGATAAACGCCGCTGTGGCGGCGTTAAAGTGGGAAGTTAGATAATGCGTGAGCACCATCTAACTTCGCTAGTCTGTATTGGCGGGTTTAAAACGTTTTTGCGGACGTTTAGTCGGTCTGATAATATTTTCATGACCAACTGGCCCACGGTAGTCATAGATGTTTATTCTCTTAGCATCAAGACTACGGTGGATACATTTTCCTGCAAAGTCTGGATATCTTACGAACAAACGAGCTTGTTCAATCGATTCAACCCAACCATCGTTATTTGTGCGGGGTAGGTAAATTTCATATCGATCATCGCCTCGGAAAAACAGGGTTTTTTCAGGGAGGCGAATAGCGATCACGTGAAATTTTTGTGACATAAGCCATCTCTCCTCACTTATCTATGTGCAAAAGTAGCACTATTTTGATAACCAAGCAAGCAATATAAAAAAACACGCTACACATCTGCTTGGCGTGGTGAAGCCGGCGAATCGTATGAGAATGAAACGCCGGCTCGATTTTTGACTGACCTCGGTCAGCTTTCGTTTTTTTCGGACTCATTCTTCCGCCGATTTTCTTCTTCTTCGGCAAAAGAAAGAGACCTTGTTGCGTCGGGTGGAGGGTTCCACCCACGTTTTTGCCAGTATTGCGGGTCAGTGACAGACATCAACTTTCTCCTATGTGCTGTACTATCTACATTAGAATATTTTATAGTAATAGTGTCAATAGTATGGTGTGGTTAAGTCAAAAATTATACCCGAAATGGAAGTAAAATCGAGATGAAATTGTAATCAAAAAATGCTATAATACGGCTAATAATCTAATTAAAGTTAAGACAAGCTCCTGATAGGTGTTTTAATTTTGACCAGATCAATTAATCATTATTTCTGTATTCATGTCAGCAAAGAAACCAGTAAAAGTAAAAGGATACGATGCCTCCGCCATCTCAGTTCTTGAAGGGTTAGAGCCAGTGCGAAAACGTCCCGGAATGTATATCGGTACCACCGGTCCAGAGGGTCTCCACCATATGATCTGGGAAATTTTTGATAATGCACGAGATGAGGCGATGGGTGGTTTTGCAAATCGGGTTGAAGTAGTCTTACTGCCAGACAATTACATTCGAGTAGTAGACAACGGTCGAGGTATTCCAGTGGATATACACAAACAAACTAAAGTTTCGGCTTTAGAAACCATTATGACCACTCTTCATGCTGGTGGTAAGTTTGGTGGTGAAGATTCTGGTTATAAAGTTTCTGGTGGTTTGCATGGAGTAGGTGTGTCAGTAGTAAATGCACTTTCTACTCATACACGAGTAGACGTTCATAAAGATGGCTTTCAGTATATGCAGGAGTACCATATCGGTAAAGCTAAAGCTAAAGTAAAAAAACTAGGTAAGACAAAATTCCAAGGTACGATTGTGTCTTTTCAAGCTGATCCAGATATTTTTCCTGAGATAAAGTATGAATGGAAAAAAATAGTAAACCATCTTCGTCAGCAAGCATATTTAGTTAAAGCCATGCATTTAACGGTGATTGATGCTCGTGATAGTGAGACTGCTCTTGATCCAAAGTCGCTACAGGACACCATTTATATTTCTGATATGCATCTTGAAGTACCTCGACAGACATTCTACTTTGAGGGCGGACTGCGATCTCTAGTAGCTTTTAACAATCAGTATCAAAAGCCAGTCCATAAAAATATATTTTATATTGAGAAAGGTACGGCTGAAGCTCCGTTAGACGGTAAGGTTCAGTCAGTAGAGGTGGCCATTCAATATGTAGATGATATTTCACCACGTATTTCAGCCTTTGCTAATAATATCTATAACCCAGAACATGGTACTCATATTACTGGATTTAAGACGGCGCTTACTCGGACTCTAAATAATTACGCTAAAAAGAATAATCTTATCAAAGAAAAAGAAAAAGACAGTTCTTTTACTGGCGACGATGTACTGGAAGGGATTACTGCCGTTGTATCGGTAAAGATGGCAGACATTCAGTTTGAAGGCCAGACTAAAGCCAAACTTGGTTCAGTGGAAGCGAGAGGAGCAGTTGAGTCAGTGTTTGGAGATTCTTTCAGTATGTTCTTGGAAGAAAATCCGGATGATGCTAAAGCTATTATCAACAAAGTAGTGATTGCCGTAAAAGCTCGTAAAGCCGCTAAAGCCGCTAAGGATTCGGTGCTTAGAAAAGGTGCTCTCGATGGTATGTCATTGCCTGGTAAATTGGCTGACTGCCAGAGTAAGAAAGCGGAAGATTCAGAACTGTTTATTGTGGAGGGAGACTCAGCCGGTGGTTCTGCCAAGATGGGACGTGATCGAAAGACTCAGGCCATCTTGCCGCTCAGAGGAAAAATTCTTAACGTTGAAAGAGCTCGAATTGATAAAATGTTGGCTTCTGAGCAGATTAAAAACTTAGTAATTGCACTCGGTACGGCCATTGGAGATGTGTTTGATATTTCTAAACTTCGTTACCATAAACTTATCATTGCCACCGATGCTGATGTGGATGGTGCTCATATCCGAACATTGTTACTGACTCTATTCTATCGTTACTTCAGAGAATTAATTGATGGAGGTTTTGTTTATATTGCTCAACCACCGCTATATAAAATTGTGAAGGGTAAAGACATTCGTTATGCCTATACGGATGCAGAAAAAGTTGCAGTCTTAAAAGACTTAGGAGAAGATGTTATTGAGACTGAGGAGGTTGAAGTTGATGGAGAAGAAACTGAAGAAGATGAATCAGAAGATACTCCAGCTAAGAAAAGTAAGGTTAAAATACAGCGCTATAAG
>JAGQLZ010000006.1:0-446 GCA_020428895.1 Candidatus Kaiserbacteria bacterium | reverse complement strand
AAGGGTCTGGGAGAAATGAATGCTGAAGAACTTTGGGAAACTACAATGAATCCAGAACACCGAATTCTTAAAAAAGTAACCATCGAAGATGGTCAAGCAGCTGACAAAGTGTTCGATATATTGATGGGAACTGATGTTAGTTCACGTAAGAGTTTTATCCAAAGTAACGCTCATCTAGCTAATCTGGATGTTTAGTTTATAGAATATATTACATAAAAATATCCCCGCAGAATAATTACTGCGGGGAGTTTTTGTAGTTTTTTAAGAAAGATCAGAGATATTTACTGGGAAAAGATTCTGACCGTTCCGCCGGCTCGACTCGGCATGGAAAGTGGAGTATTGATTGTTCCACCGGAGTAGTCAAACGTAAAAGACCAAATTGGTGGCCCTTTTTCTGTGTAAATATTACCAGCACAAAATGTTTTTTCTTCAGGTTCTTGGCCGTC
>JAGQLZ010000005.1 GCA_020428895.1 Candidatus Kaiserbacteria bacterium | reverse complement strand
TACTTAGATACTTGCACGGCTGAAGCACCAACCGCTCCTGTAGAGCCATAAATAAATACTTTTTTACCTATAGCAATGTCTGCCTTACGCAAAAAATAAAGCGCTGCATTCCCTCCAAACGGTAACGTGCTAGCTTCCTCAAAACTCGCATTCTTAGGCTTCAGGGCGATTGCTTGCTTATCAGACAAAACACAATACTCTGCAAACGCACCAAAATCCATGCCGGTCGTTGCAAACACCTCATCACCTACTTTAAAGCGAGAGAAGTCTTCACCAACTGCTTCAACAATTCCTGAAAACACACTACCCGGAGTATTTTTTGGTTTGATAATTCCTAAGAGCAAACGGACAATAAGTTTACTGACCGCACCCTTTAAACCATCACCAGCATCGAGCGAACGCATACGTACATCACCAGAATTGAGCGATGCAGCTTTTACTCTAATTAGTACCTCATTACTCTTTGGTGTTGGCTTAGAAAATTCTACGATTCGTAAAACTTCAGGTGCGCCGTAGGCATCAGCGATAACCGCCCGCATGATTACTTGTCCTTGTCTTTGTTAAGCTGAGATACTCCCCAGAAAAAGATTCCGCCTCCAGCTGCTAGTAAAAATAAAAAGAGACCAATACCAACTGGAGTCCCCCAACCGAGAATATAAACTAAATTTTCCATACAATGAGTATAGCATTTTACAATCCTCAATACCTAAGAGAGGTACCTTTGTAGATTATTGCCACAAGTCTACAATCTTAAGAAAATTCGCACACTCCATTTCTATCAAAGAGGTTTTAACTTGATACAAAGTCTTCCACCAAATCTGAAGTAAAACGAGCTTTATATGATAAGGCTCGTTTTGTGTATTTTTAGAGAGATGTTTGGAAATTAGAACCTATAATATCTTTGTTATACTTGATATATGGAAAGATTTGAAGATAACGCAGAAAAGGTTAGAACCTATCAGGAGAAACACCTACCGGAAAGCCTGCGTTCACAGAAAAAAGTAAACCTCGTTATAGCTGCTGGCCTTGAAGCTCTATATGCTCGATCAGCAAATTTTGAAGGATTAGAAAACCTCCCTGAATCTGGACCATTTATCGTCGTCGCTAATCATTTCAATGTAAAAGAAACCGAAATTTTACTTGCTACGCTTAAAAACTATGATGCTCACGTTGTAGCTGCAGAAAAAGTTCATGGGGAACATCCAATTCGTAAGATTGGCCTAAGTGCTATCAGAGGCATTACGGCACCAGAGACTCTCGCACACTTGTCACCAGAAGAGAAAGAAGAATTACTCAGCCGTGTGTCAGATGATTTTGTAAAAGAAAAGTATCAAGAAATAATAGAACGTGAAGCTGAGGGAGAGGTCGATCGTTCTGGACTCCTTAAATTCATTCGTTCTTCAGTTGCTCTACTCTCTCGTGGTGATGTTTTAATTGTTTACCCTGAAGGTCTTTGGCTGTATGACGGTGAGGACGGTTCTCCACGAAGCCATGAACTATATAAAGGCTATGATGGTTTTAATGTTATTGCTGAGCAATACAAAAAATTAACCGGTGAAGACGTTCCAATAGTACCAATTAGTTTTTATGAACAAGACGGTCAAAAAGAAGTTAAAGTTGGTACGCCTAGCACAGTAAGAGATAATGACTCAGAATTATCAGACACAGATTGGTACATGAAGCAGATTGCAGATATGTTACCTGATGAACAACGAGGGTACTACACTCAGAAATTTGAATCACCAGAGATCAACAATTCGTAGAAAATTTGCACACTCCATTTCTATCAAAGAGGTTTTAACTTGATACAAAGTCTTCCACCAAACATAGAAATACGTAGAAGAATATGGAAGTTTACTCAAATCGAGTAAGCTTCTTTATTTTGATATACTTGGGTTATGGATGAAGAAACATTAAAGCTATTGACCGACCTACACATCAACAACCATCGGCAAGGACCAGGTGGTCCATATGCTTTTAAACGAGCGTTGGATTTATCGGGAATTGATACGAGTGCAGATATAACAATTGCTGACATTGGCTCTGGTACAGGATCTGCGACCATCCCCCTACTCAAACAGACAAACGCTAGCATTACAGCTGTTGAACTACTACCAGCTTTTTTAGAAAAACTACAAAGTAACGCAGAATCAGAAGGAGTAGCTGACAGACTACAAACTATTGAAGCTGATATGGCTGAACTGCCATTTGAAGACGAACAGTTTGATGCTATCTGGTCAGAGGGAGCAATTTACAATATTGGTTTTGAAACTGGCGTACAGAAATGGAGACGATTTCTCAAACCTGGCGCAGTGCTTATCGCGTCTGAAATCACTTGGCTCCATAGCGATATTCCTGACGAATTAAAATCGTACTGGAAGCAAGCATATCCTGAGATTGATGTTGCTTCGAACAAGCTAGCAGTCTTAGAGAAAAATGGCTATTCACCAATTGGATACTTCACCCTACCCCCTGACTGCTGGCTCACTGAGTACTACGAGCCTATCCAAGCTGGCCTGACTGCATTTCTAAAGAGAAATGGAAATAGTAAAAAAGCTAAAGAAATAGCTGAGGCGGATAAGCAAGAGTACGAGTTATATAAGAAATACAAAGATTACTACAGTTACGGTGTGTATATTGCTAAGAAGATATAGCTAAGCCTGTTAAGACTTAACTGGATCGACTCTTACCATAAATCAACCACTTTCAGAAAATTAGCACACTCCATTTCGATCAAAGAGGTTTTAACTTCGTACA
>JAGQLZ010000004.1:277-9642 GCA_020428895.1 Candidatus Kaiserbacteria bacterium | reverse complement strand
CTTCAGCCGTGCAAGTATCTAAGTATCTGGGAGCTGAAGTGATAGCAGTAAGTGGGCCGGACGGTATGGAACTGACCAAAAATCTCGGAGCATCTAAGGTATACAACTATAAAGAGACTCCACTTGAGGAGATTGAAGGTAAATTTGATGTAGTTTTTGATGCTGTGGGTAAGATTTCAAAAGCTATGGCAGGGCACCTAATTGCCGAAGGAGGTAAGTATGTGACTGTGTCAGGTTTTGATGTGGCAAAAAACACGACTGCGGACTTGGAATTGTTAGCAAAAATGTATGACGAAGGAAAATTAGTCGCTACTATTGATAAAACCTTTGACCTTGATGAGATTATAGAAGCTAATCGTTATGTAGATTCAGGAAGAAAGAAGGGTAGTGTGGTGATTCGCATCTCTTAAGTGTGGGGTCGTCAGTATAAATTCTGTTTATAGTTTTGTGATATCTCGTGCAAGACTAAAGAACCAAAGGATCTGGCTGATGACGAAAATGCCAATTCCGACATCTGCTAAATAGGGCAGAGCAGAAATAATTCCGCCGACGAAGACGACTACACCAAGCAAACTGGTGACCAGAGAGCTGTAACGAGCTTTATACAGTGCAAGGCTTAGGAGTCCGGTAAAAACTCCACCTATTAGTTCATTGCCCCCACCAAGTGCGTTGCTGACAATGTCGATAGCTTGCCATGCAAAGGTGAGTTCACTGACAGCTGTTCCGTTCATGAGTATCGCAGTAACTCCCATTGAGATAAAACCACTGGCAATAAGTAAGGTTGACCAGACGACTCCACTGATGAGGCTAAGTAACCCCAGTGCTGGCTGTTGGTCTTTTAATTTGAGATACAGATACGTTGCCAGCAAAATAATTCCAAATGAGAAAAGGATGTATATATGCAACGTAGTGATATGCACTAAGACAGGGTTGTTGCCGATAATCGCGAGCTGTTCACTGGGTGTACTTACGCTGTCGTACTTGAGCAATTGTAGATACACGAATATACCTCCGATGTATGAAAGGCCACCATACACAGCGCTTATGGTAGCTAGCTTTTTGAAAAGTGTCATAGAGAAAGTATATCAAAATAAAGAAGCGTACTCTTTCGAGCAAACTTCCATATTCTTCTATATATTTCCATATCTAGTGGAGATGGGGGGAGTTGAACCCCCGTCCGCAATGAGCGGCCACGGTGCTTCTACAGTACATAGTCACTCCTTAAGTTTAAAACAAATTGTTAGAAGAAGTGACAAAACACAATTTGTTCGATTTTCAAGAATTTAAGTCGATTACTGAAACAGGTAATCAACCGAGCTACATGTTTATTTCACTCACTAATACTTATGTAACTTCGGTATTAGGAGCGTTGCATCGGCAAGCGTGATTTACGCAAATGCGGGTGCAAATCCGAATGACTTAGCATACGGACTTAGTATGTTTTTCTTTGCACATACAAGTGAATTCATTTTTACGAAGATGAATTCAACTTCGGTACTGCACACTGAGACACGGATCATTCGTCGATGCCTAGCATCCCCTCACAGAGTACCTAAGTGGTATGACATTCAAAAACTGTCTCCCAGACACTTTTTGAGGGAATGGTGTACAAAAAAAAGTAGAGGTAGCGCCGCAGTCCTGCGGCGCTACCAAAGGTTAGGAGCGAATGCTCTTGAATCTTGGAGCTGGTCCAAAATTTTCCCACTGTATTGTGGCAGAGTTTTCACCAATGTATTCGACCAATTCACTGTATGTCAATTGTTGGCCGAAGAAACCAACCGTTTGGTGATTTCTAATCTTGACAACAACAGCATCAGATTGACGCTGGTCTTTGGCTGTTTCGGTCAAAACCTTCTCCTTTGTTTGTATTAAATCAGTGACAGCGAGGTAGTGGGGTGGGCCGGCAATAAATATTGCCGGCCCACCCCGAAGGGTCATCAAGAGCGATCTGCAGTTTCGCTCTACATTGTCAAACCACCGTCGTATAGTAGCTCGTTGAGAGTTTCGAGGAGTTCTCTATCCTCGCTATCTTGTGCCGTTGGAACAGGGCTGTGCATTTTCGTTTTGCCTGCTTGCTCCCAGATGCACGAGTCGGTAGTATTTTTCCCGAAATCGAGCACGTTATTTGTCGACATATTAAGTCCCTCCTTATTCGGTCGTTCTGGTAGGCTCCTCCCACCATAACAAAAACGACCTCGCTAGCACTGATTTGTTTAACCTTTCAAAGTTCTTTGAATATCACGCTTCACGTCTCTCTGTTTGATAGTTTCGCGCTTATCAGCCTTCTTTTTACCACGAACTAGGGCAATTTTCAGCTTGATATTCCGACCAGAATTATACAATGAAAGTGGTACTATTGTCAAACCCTGAGTGTGAAGACTGCGTTCTAGGTGCGCAAGCTCCTTTTGGTTTAAAAGGAGCTTGCGCACCCGTTCCGGATCATAGTCTTTTGGAGTATTGGCCGGTTGGTAAGCGGTTATGTTGGCATTAACTAAAAAGGCCTCACCGCCTCTGATGATTACATATGTTCCATTAAGTGAAGCTTTACCAGTTCTTATAGATTTAGCTTCAAAACCGTGCAATACCAAACCCGCCTCGTAGGTGTCGAGGATTTCATAATCATGTTTGGCTTTACGATTTTGGATATACGTTGTCATACGTAATAGTTAGTATGCTCAATCTTTAGTTAAGACGCAATAGTAAAAAGAGTATCATAAAACTAACATATAAAAATATAGCTTTTGAGGCGGTTTTCTGTATAATGACCCCACTATGTCTGATACCGAAAACAAACCTCAAAACGAGGCTGAAAATAACAAACAAGATACACCACAAGAGGGTGATTCTGGTGAACAAAAAAAACCACCAACCCCAAAGCAACCAGTTCCTAAAAAAAGTAACCAATCACGACTGGCTGACTTAAAAGGTGTGCGTAAAAAAGTACCAATTGGTCCGGGCAACTTTTGGAACAACATGTTGTCTACGGTTTTGTTACTGATTTTTATTACCGTCATCTTTTCCCAAGTTACTGATCAAAAGCAGGAGCCAGATGAGCTAACTCTGTCTGAGGTAGTATCTCAAGTAAAAGCAGGGGAAGTAAAGGAGATTATTGTTCGTGGTAGCGCTCTAGAGGTTTACTACACTGATGATTCAAAAAATCCCGGTGAAGCGAAACGAGAAACGGATGCTGCAGTTTCAGAAACTCTAACTAATTTTGGTGTAAGTTCAGAAGAGTTGGCAAAAGTTCAGATTGATGTACAGCGTGAGACAGGTTTTGCTTACTGGCTTTCCAACTTTGCACCATTTCTTTTTCCAATTCTATTTCTGTTAATCATTATTTGGTTCTTTACCCGATCAGTTAAAGGTGCCGGCATGCAGGCGTTGAATTTTGGCAGTAGCAAAGCTCGCATGATTGACCCCAATGATGCTACTCAAAAGGTTACTTTTGAGGACGTAGCTGGAGCAAAGGAAGCCAAACAAGAATTAGAAGAAATTGTAGATTTCTTAAAGAATCCAAAGAAGTTTTTGGATATTGGTGCTGAGATACCTAAAGGTGTGATGATGATGGGGGCTCCAGGAACTGGTAAAACTTTACTTGCTCGGGCCGTAGCTGGTGAAGCTGGCGTACCATTTTTCTCAATCTCTGGTTCAGAGTTTGTGGAAATGTTTGTGGGAGTTGGAGCTAGTCGAGTGCGTGATTTATTTCAGATGGCTAAAAAATCAGCCCCGTCTATTATTTTCGTAGATGAGATTGATGCAGTTGGTCGAGTGCGGGGAACGGGAGTTGGTGGTGGTAATGATGAGCGTGAACAAACCCTAAACCAGATTTTGGTTGAAATGGATGGTTTTGAACCAAACGCAAAAGTAATTGTGATGGCAGCTACCAACCGACCAGATGTATTAGACCCAGCTCTTTTACGACCCGGACGATTTGATCGACGGGTGACTATTGATTTGCCAGATCGTGATGACCGAAAAGCTATTCTTGAAGTACACGCTAGAAAGAAGCCACTACAAGAAGACGTAAATCTAGAAATTATTGCACAGCGAACACCCGGATTTTCAGGAGCTGATTTATACTCACTAATGAACGAAGGAGCAATTTTAGCGGCCAGAGAAAGTCGTAAAAAAGTTGGTCAGTTTGACCTAATCAGATCTATTGAGAAAGTCATGCTTGGTCCAGAGCGAAAAAGTCACGTGCTTTCTAAGAAAGAAAGGTTGGTAACTGCCTATCATGAAGTTGGCCATGCTCTTGTAGCATCAGTACTTCCATATGCTGATCCGGTGCAGAAAATTTCCATTATTTCTCGCGGACGGGCAGCTGGTTATACTCTTAAGTTGCCAGATCAAGATCGGCGCATGCAGACCAAGAAAGAATTTATGGATGATATAGCGATGACTCTTGGTGGTTACGTAACCGAACAGATGATTTTTGATGACCTGACAACTGGTCCAAGTAATGATCTTCAAGTAGTTGCTAACCTAGCACGCGATATGGTGACAAAATACGGTATGAGCGAACTTGGTCCAATTGCTTTAGAGGGAACTGGTGGTCGTTTGATTGGTGGAGGCATGTCTGAAGATCGAGGTTATTCATCTCAGGTAGCCAAGCAAATAGATGATGAGGTAGCTAAGATAATTGAAGCTGGAAAAGAAACTGCTCGAGAAGCTCTAACGAAGCATAGAGATGCTTTAGATGCTATATCTAAGAAACTTTTTGAAGTGGAAACTTTAGAGAGGGAAGAATACGAAGCTTTACTCAAAGAACATGGTGTAAAAATTCTTAATGCTTATGCTGAAGAGAAATCAAAAGCAGAGCGCACTGGTGATCCAAGTAAGGAATTAACTGATTCATTAGACGATTCAGAATCTTAAAAATTGATATCCACACGAATCTCAAGTTTGTCTAGTTTAGTGTGGTATAAATATAAGCATCAGGAGGTCGTCCTTAACGGGGCGACCTCTTTCGTGTGAAAAAGTCACGAATTATTAAATTAATTTAATAAAGTAAAGTTATATGTCTCAAATAAATTATAAATCTTTGCAAGGCTACATTGGAGCAATTGTGATGGGTGCTGCCATGTGTTTTGCATTATTTGCTTTTGCGTTTCCAGCTCACGCTGAAGTAGTAGAAGCAGAAGATGATTCAGCCAAAAAGGTTGAGATGAAAGCGCAAATTGAACAACTCAAAGCTAAAATCGCTGAGCAACGAAAAATATTGCAACAGCGCATGGAGGCTCGAAAGGAGCAGTTTAAAGAGCAACGTCAAGAAAATAAAAATGAAGCCAAAGCGGACTTCAATGCTCGCAAGGCTGAATTAATGAAAAAACTTGAGGGAGCAACTCCTCAAGAAAAGCGTGATGCCATTATGGCTTTCATGGAAGAAGTTAAAGCTGAGTTAGCTGCTCGTAAAGCGGCTGCTGAAGAAGAACGTGAAGAACGTCAAGAAGCTCATCAAGAGCGTAAAGAATCTCGACTACAAGATAATGAAGAATTTAAAGCTAGTCTTGAAGGTATGACTAAGGAACAGCGTATAGCTGCTATCTTAGCTCGAGTTCAGCAGATTAAAGACCGAATTAGTGGACAGGTAAATGATGAAGATGATTCTGATTCAGAGGAATCTTCAGAAGAAAATGAAAGTGAAGTAGAAGATGAGGAGGAAGACGAAGATGATTCAAATGACGAAGAAGATGAAGAGGAGTTAGAAGAAACAGACGATGAGTCTGAAGAAGATGAAACTACCTATTAAACAATTTTAAACAAAAAACCGACAGTAATTACTGTCGGTTTTTTGTTTAAAATTATTTTTTAATAGCGATTTATCCAAGGATTTTTTTCATCAACAATTAACCCGTCTTCCATGTTAATGATACGGTCGCAATTTTTAGCGTATTCAGGCTCGTGAGTCACCATTACAATTGTTTGCCCAGAATCTTTATGGAGACAAGTTAAAAGATCAATAATTTGTTTACCAGAAATACTATCTAGATTAGCTGTAGGTTCATCAGCAAAAATAATTTTTGGTTTTCCTGCAATCGCTCGAGCGATGGCTACTCTTTGTTGTTCACCACCAGAAAGCATGCCAGGTAGATTTAGATATTTATCTTTTAAACCAACATTATCGAGAGATTCATCAGCTGTTTTAGAAGCTTCAGCCCAAGTAATACCACGCATTAAAAGTGGCATCATCACATTTTCTCGAGCTGATAAGTCTGGCACTAGAGCATAATCTTGGAATACGTAACCAAGGGTATTTAAACGGAAAGCGGTACGTTCGTTTTCTTTCATGCCGATTATGTCAGTTTCATCAATCAATATTTCACCATCAGTTGGTTCGTCTAGAGCAGATAGTTGATACATCAGAGTAGATTTTCCGGCACCTGATTTACCCATAATAGCTACAAACTCACCATCTTTAATTTGTATATCAATACCTTTAAGAACGTGCGTGATGAGTTCACCTGATCCAAATTTTCTATGTATATTTTTGGCTTCGATAATATTCATAAGCTACTTTCTTCCTAGGATAGAGTTAAGAGTGTTTTGCCTGACTATCATCCAAGCGGGAACAAATCCGGCGATTAAAGTAATAATAAATAGAATCACAAACTTCCAAAAAGTTACCTCGGGGTCAGCCGATAATATGCCGTCACTGAAAGGGAATTGAATTGGATTTTTATCAAAATACGGAATCAGAATTGCGTAAGTTACTACTGCTCCAAGGAATGATCCCAGCAATGCATAAAAAGCCGCTTGAATAACGTAGGCAATTTCTATAGCACTGCGTTTAATGCCAATGCCTTTTAATATACCAATATGTCTGCGTCGACTCATGGCGTTAATGAAAACAATAATAAAGATAGTGATTGAAGCGACAACTATACCGATTGAACCAATAAAAGTGCCTAAAACATTAAAGGTTTTTTTGATGTCAATTAAAAATTTTGGTAATCCCTCTTCATAGGTTTGAATTTTGGCATAATCACTCATGCCGTCATTTTTTAAATTTTTGGAAACCTCAGCATTTATTTCTGGTGTAGCGGTGCGGATTACAATTTGTTCAGCATTACGATCTTGTCTACTGAACAGTCGACGAAATTCTCTTTCTGGAATAAAAGTAGCCAGATTAATTTCGTCGACTTTTGATTCCACGATTCCTTTAATTGTAAATTCTTTGGATATGTCTCCAATGGATAGTCTGACGGTGTCTCCAGTTTTAGCGTCTATAGTGTCGAAGATGTCTCCAAAATTTTCTGCGTATTCTTTAAGATAGTAAGCACCGACCAAAATATAACCCTCTTCATCATCTCTTAAGTATTCACCATCACGAAGTAAGGTAGAAAGACCAGACATTTCATCTTCTTGCTTTGGGTTAATGCCGTTAATAATTACGGCTGCTGTATCACGTTCACCACTCAAGTCACGACGCTCTTTATAGTTGGCTTCAAGAGTGGCGTTGCCGTTATATCTAACTGAGTAAGCGCTGATTTCTGGATAAGCTTCAAGTTCTCGGATTATTGAAACAGTTTCTAAAATATGATCTTCCTCATCAAGAGGGGAAATGATGATATCTCCCAAAGAATTTTCTCTCACGGCTCTTTCGGCTCCTTCAATTAGTCCAACCAATATTCCTGATACAGCAATTAAATTAAGGAAAGTCAGCATCATTACAAAAATGATTAGAATAGTTGTCCAAGGATTTGATCTTTGGATTTGTCTAAAACCTAAAAATAGTCCAATCTTTATACTAAGCATATTAAGGAGCGGATACTACGGCTCCTTCTTCTATGCCAGTGATGGCAATATAGCCGTCGTTACCTATAAATAGTACTTCTACGTCAACTTCAGTAGTAGTTTCTGTTTCTGTGTTTAAGAGCAGTACCGAACCCTTATTTTGTTCTTTTATGGTGACAAATCTTTTTGGTAATCTCAGGACATCCTCAACTTCCTTAGTGATTATTTCTATATCAGCATTAAGTCCAGCTCGCAACCACTCTGGAGTGTTATCCAAAAGCACAGTTGCTTCAAAGTAAGCAACCCCGTCAATCTCAGTTGCTAAAGGTGAAATAAAATCAATTGTTCCGGTTATGATATCGTTTGGATTTGCATCAAACACGGCTTCCACTTTTTGATTTATAGATAGTTTTGTAATATCAATTTCTGGTATTCTAGCTACTAGTTCAAATGATCCGTCAGCCAACATAGTTATGACTGGTATCGTCGGAGCAGTCTCTCCCGGTAAGATAGAAACGTCTGTTACCATACCGGCAAATGGAGCCACTATTGAACGGTCGGCAATCTGAGCGTCAATTGCAGCAATTCGGGCTTGGGCTTGATTGATAGAACCGCGTTTTTGAGCAATTACTTCTGGTCTAGCACTAGCGGTAGTTAAGGAGGCTTCCTCTTCAGCTAGCGCTAGCATATCAATAGCTGCATTGATGGCATTTTTTTCTTGAACAATCGCCAAGTCGTAAGCGTTTTTGTAGGTATTGTAAGTACTACTTTTGGTGTTTGGAATTTGAATTACCCAGCTGGATCCGCTGTATTGACTAAAACTATTAAATTGAATATATAGACCACAACTGCCCAGCGGGGCTGGTTGTTCGGTAGAAGCGGCTGCAGTAGTTTTTTCAATACCTTCAAGTCTATAAGAGTAACCACTTTTAGCACCAGAAGAATAAACGTTTATTTGGTATTCACCAACAGAATCACAAGTATAAGTTCCTGAAATTGATGGAGGTGTAGCTTTTTCGTTTACATTATTTGAAATTGCTTCCAGTCCGTTTGAGTACAGTTCTTTACGAGCGTTTTCGGTTTTTTCAGCGTATTCAATTTTTACTCTGGCTAGGTTTTGCATAGCGTTGCTTATGCTCTGATTCGCTACAGCAATAGTTTCTTCTCTGGGTCCAGAAGTTGCTTCTTGATACTGAGCTTGTGCTATAGATAGTGCGGCTAAAGCATCATTACGATCAGCAACTAACTTGGTAGCCGCCAACGTAGCTAGCACCTCTCCGGCTTCTACAATGTCGCCCTCGTCAACAAATACTTCTGTAACTATTCCAGTTACAGGGAAGGTGAGACCGGCTGTGTGTTTGGATTCTACGAAACCAGAAACAGAAACCGTTTCGGTAACAGTTCCGTAACTAGCAACCGCAGCTACAATCTCCTCTTGGTTTTGGTGGGCATAAATTTTAAAATACAAAACCACCCCAATGATAATTAAAATAACTCCCAATAAATAAAAAGAGTGCTTCTTAAACACTATAGCCATATATTTTTAAGTATAACAGTGAGTATATGAGTTTGTTTTCTGTAGAGTTAATAACCGTCAACAAAAAAGATGTGACCTAGGTCACATCTTTTTT
>JAGQLZ010000004.1:0-205 GCA_020428895.1 Candidatus Kaiserbacteria bacterium | reverse complement strand
GGAAATACTCTTGTGGTGTGAACCAAGGACCACGGAGGTGAGAAAGCGTGGGACGCTTTTGCAAGACCTTGTCTGGTATTTTGAGGTAACGAAAAATACCGACAAGGTATACAGCTTCTGTAGGAAGTAAGCTCCGTGCTAGATTAAACAATTAAATATTTTGTCCGCCAACTTGGACTTGAACCAAGGACCACGGAGGTATAAG
>JAGQLZ010000003.1:5757-11325 GCA_020428895.1 Candidatus Kaiserbacteria bacterium | reverse complement strand
AATGAATTTCTAGATGGTCTTTTACAAAAAATATTTAAAGAAGCTCTCATTGACGACAACTTACTAAAAGGCAACCCGACTAATCCACCTACAGTAAGAGTTATATAAAAAAATTAATTAAACATGTTCGAGGTAATAAAATCAATCACAAAAAAACCAACTGGCTATTACGTAGCCAGTTTGGTAAGTTTGTGTTTGATATTTTTGCCTACCATAGTGTTAGCACAAGAAAATATAGTCCTTAATCATTACGCTGAACAGTCAAAAACTTTTTCAGGAATTTCTAGTATTCTGTACAGTTTTGTAATTGGTGTATTCGGTCGCATGGCTGCAGCTGCTGCGTGGGTTTTGGAGTTGGTGGTGATAGATTACACCGTTGGTTTTAGCGAGATGTTTGCCACATCAGGAATTGGTAGTGCGGTAGACACTCTGTGGGGGATTATTAGAGACATATTTAATATAGCTCTAATCTTTGGTCTAATATACGTTGGTATTAAAATGGTCATAACGTCTGCCAACAGCGCCACTAAACGTAACTTGGTTACCCTGATTATCGCTGCTATTTTTGTTAACTTCAGTCTTTTCTTTGCTAAATTAATTCTTGATTTTTCTAATCTATTAGCAACCGTCATCTACAATGACCTAATATTAGGTATATTTAATGGTAATAACTCTATTACAGTTGCTTACTATGATGCTTTAAAGCTTACAACATTATTTAAAGCAACAATTGATCCTGATTTAACTTTAACAAAAGAACTAGGTTTTATATTTGGAACCCTAATATTACTACTGGTCACCACTATTGTATTTTTTGCTGGAGCTTTTTTGCTATTTGTACGTTTTGTGGTTGTCAACATTTATCTCGTCTTTTCACCAGTTATGTTTTTAGGTATGGTCTTCCCAAACATGAAGAGCGTCTCTGACCAATACCTAAACGGTTATATCAAAAAGTGTTTTGTGGCTCCTGCCTACCTTTTCATGGTCTATCTTTCTCTAATCGTCATTGTGTCATTAGGTCAAAAAGAATTTCCAAATGCTAATTATGCTGAGGGTTTAACAGGAACTAATGATACCGTTCTTACTGTCTTCGTTTTCTTCATTGTGGCTAGTGCTTTTATGATTGCATCCGTAATAGTGGCCCAAAAGCTGGGTGCTGAAGGTGGTAATGCTTCTATGAGGGTAATTAATAACCTTGGGGGTTACGCTAGAAGAAAAACCACTCAGCCGGCTCGCTACGTGGCTCGTAATGTCTCAAATAAAGCTGGGATGGAAGCCACCAGAAGATTTAATCATTTGCAAACTCGTGAGGCTAAGTCTTGGGCAGGTAGAAAAGTTACCGCTTTAGCCAGAAGTAGCTCAGTTGATGAAACAGTTCGTAACGCAACCGCTACCGCTAGTGGAGCTAAATTTGGCTTGGCCACCACTGTACAACAAAATCGTGATCGGAAAGATCGAATAAACTCAAGAGTAAGTACTCAAGAAGTTCTCAATGCTGGAATGGCTGCTGAAGCAAAAAGACGCACCGGAGTTGCCTTATCGCCTGATGAAGAAAAAGTATCCGCTAAGATGCAGGCCGCCGTAGCTAAAATGACTGCCAAAGATTTTGAAGAACGAACCCAAAAAGAGCGGGAAGCAATGGCTGAGTTCATGAACAGTAATGAGTTTGAAAAATTAATGGAGAGCGAGAAAGTTAATAACAGTGATAAGAATAACCTTAAAGCTGCGCGAACTGACGCTATAAAAAGATTAGTTTATGAAGTAGACGCTGCAACTGGTAAATTCACAGATAAAGTACACACTGCTGCCCTAGTAAAACTAACTGATAATCAACTTGAAATGTTAGGTACTGAGTTTATCAATGAACACGCTCATGAGCTTAGTCATAAGCAAACAGATGGCGTCATGAAGAGTAAGAGCTACACTGATGGTCAAAAATCTTCATTTATTAGCAAACGAAATTCTACAATTCAAGATCGAATTGAAAAAGCGAGTTCTGATCCTGAAGGTATTAACAGAGTATTTAAGGTAATAGAAAAAAATGGTGAATATACTGACCGTAAAGTCAAAGATATTGCTAAACTACCGTCTACTGCGCTAACTCACCAAAATTCTGCTCAATTTATCACCCCTTCAGTTATGGAAGCCATCATGAACGACAAAGAATCTGATTTAACTACGGCTGATAAAAAAACCATTAGAACTAACATAGAAACTCTAGGCACACCTGAAGCAAAAGACTGGCTAAAAAATTCTCCTAAGGGTAGGGATTTTGGAAAATAAAATATGATTAGCACACCGCAACAACGTCAAGAAATGTACAATCAAGCTCCTGAACACATTCAGGTTTTGTATGGATCAATGGAAACAGCTGAGTTTATTGGTGGTCTAATTCAAAAACATGAACTTAGTGAAGTTAGTCAAGGGGAGCTAGTCATAATTATTGGTGAATGTATTCTTGACCTTTTTCCTGAATCTGAACTAGCAGAGCAGTTAACAAACGCTGGTATTGACGCAGATACCGCCAACCAACTGGCTGTTGAAACGGCTCCGTTATTGGCCAAAAAATCAGATACTAGTTTAAAGTGGCAAGATGATGATGAAGCAGAGGAAGAAGAGAATCTAGAGTCTGACTTTACTGAAGTCGAGGTCACTGCAGCTCCCGTAATTAAACAAGATCTTTGGTCTAAATATCTTGAAGCTACTGACGCTACCACTAAAGAAATGTTGTTTAGTGAGATAACTAATCAAGCCAAACAGGGGACAGAAATGAACATTAGTGCCACTTGGAAGACAATCCACGACAGTATTGAAAATAATTCTTGGTACCAAGGCAATGCCTTACCGGTAATTAGAAATACCTACACCGATACCGAAACCAATGTCCCTAGTATTATCGCCGGTATCCACGGCAGTGCTAGTGGTGATGCAAATGAAAGTGCTGTTGCCTTACAGCACACCATAATGCAATACAACTCGCTACCAGAACCAATTCAACAGATGATTTACTACGGTTCAATCACTGAAACCATATCTCAGATTGCTACCGCCTGTAAGGCTACAGCAAAGGCTAAGAATATCGAAAACGAAGTAGTTCTGATTTTACTGCTACTAGCACCCCGTTCAGAATTAGAAAACAAACTAACTACTAAATACGGTTTATCTGCTGAAAATGCAAATATTGCCACTTATTTAATTGACACCAATATTCTTATCCCAGTTTTTAAACAACTTAAAACTGAACCAGTAGCTCCAACTGTTACAAAAGAGCCAGCAGTCAATACCGACAATCAGTTGCCATCCGTACGAACCATGCGGGCTGATAAAGCAATTTACGGATACCAAAATACTGAGGAAGAATCATATTCTGCCACCTCCCAAGACGACCTTATTAAGTAAATTTATAGACGTTGATAAATAGATACCGGTAACTAAGTGTCTTCAATGTATAATGATGTCATGCAGTTTGAAGTTCCTCAGTTTATTGAAATTGAAGATAAGATTTTTGGACCACTAACTTGGCGACAATTTTTGTACCTAGCTGGTGGAGTTGGTATGGGAGCGGCTTTATTCATGACCGATATACCATACGTACCCTTATTTCTTGAAATCTTGTTTGGTATTGCTTTCGCACTTTTTGCTGGAGCATTAGCCTTTTATCCAATCAACGGAAGACCCTTTTCTTATTTTATCGAAGCGGTCTATAACTATTTTTTGAGCTCAAGATTGTACTTATGGCGTAAACAGCAAGACTATGTTTATAAACATAAATTTACTCCAGACACCAAAACGCAACCCTTTTTACACCAAAATCCAATACCAAAAGGGGAGAATAAAAAAGACATCGCTTCACTGGCAAGGCGTTTAGAATTAGAAGCCCTTAAAAAACAAGAGGTTTAATTATGGCAAAAACAAATACCCCAGCAACCCAAAATTTTGTTAGTGTGAGTGACATTAGAGGTAATGTAGTTTTACTTAAAGATGGTCAGATGTGTATGGTTCTACTAGCTTCTTCTATTAACTTTGCACTTAAATCTACCGATGAACAGCAGGCCGTGTTGCAACAATTTCAAGCCATGTTAAACACTTTAGATTTTTCTATCCAAATCTATGTACAATCAAGAAAACTGAACATCGTACCTTACCTGACTCTACTTACTGGATTAGAAAAAGTTCAAGATAATGATCTTATGCGTATTCAGCTTAGAGAATATATCGAATTTATCCGCTCATTTACTGACGAGGTTAATGTAATGAGTAAAAACTTCTTTATAATTATTCCATATACCCCTGCTAAAATTAATATTCAAGGCGGAATTGAAAAAATACTAGCTGGTAGCAATGCTAAAAAGACTCAAAATGTCACCAAAAATATGACTGAAGAGGAATTTAATGAACACCGTCATCAACTTGAACAAAGAGTTGCTATTGTAGAACAAGGATTAAACCGAGTTGGTGTGAGAACTATTCCTCTCCAAAAAGATGAGTTGGTTGAATTTTATTACCACATATTTAACCCAAACGACATTACCGGCTCCGCACCGACTTCCAGTGCCACTAATGAACCACAACCTAACTAATAATTATTATGGGATTTGCAGATTTTCTAAAACCAAAAAAACCACAACCATTCGGGGTAGAACCTGAAATATCTTTTAAAGAAAACCTTCTTACGTTAACTGACGTGATTGCTCCGTCAGCTGTATCAATTACACCTCGTAGTATTAACATTAGTGGGGTTCAGGCCAGAGTATTTTTTGTGTCTACATATCCTCGCTTTTTAAATGACGGCTGGTTAGATCCAGTTCTAAACCTTGAGAGAGAATTAGATGTAAGTATTTTCATTCACCCAACTGATACCGGTGAGAACTTAAAAACTTTCCAAAAGAAAGTAGCTGAAGTACAAAGTCAGATTAATATGCGGGCTGAAAAAGGAGAGGTACGTGATCCGCAACTAGAAGCAGCCTACCGTAACATTGAAGAACTGCGTGACAAACTACAACAAGGCCAAGAAAAACTCTTTAAAGTTGGTCTGTATATTTCTCTTTATGGTAATGATGAAGCCGAGCTTAACCAAGCAGAAAACGATCTGAAAGGAATTTTGGACTCTCGTCTAATCTACACTAAACCAGCCTTGTTTGAACAAGAAAATGGAGTAAAAAGTATCTTCCCAACGGCTACTGATACTATCTTGGTACATAGCAAATTTAACTCGGCACCTCTCTCTAGTTTCTTCCCGTTTGTGTCCTTCGACCTTACTTCTGATTCTGGAATTCTTTATGGTATCAACCGACACAACTCTTCTTTAGTACTATTTGATCGTTACGCTCTAACTAACTACAACTCGGTAACCTTTGCGGTGTCTGGTGCTGGAAAATCCTATACTCTTAAACTGGAGATTCTTCGATCACTGATGTTTGGTACGGAAGTAATCGTAATCGACCCAGAACGAGAGTATGAATACCTAGCTGAAGCTACTGGTGGTCGTTTCTTTAATATTTCTCTTTCCTCAAACCACCACATTAATCCATTTGACTTACCAGAACCACAAGAAGATGAGGAGCCGGG
>JAGQLZ010000003.1:0-5672 GCA_020428895.1 Candidatus Kaiserbacteria bacterium | reverse complement strand
TTAATCGACCTAGCTATTCAAGAAACCTACGCTCTTAAAGATATTACTGGTTCAGCTGACTTTACCGGACAAGAACCGCCTCTGCTATCTGACTTTGAGATGGTATTAGCGGGTATGGATGGTAGTTCTTCTTTAATCGCTCGCTTAACTAAATATACTTCAGGTACTTGGTCTGGTTTTATTAACCAACCTACTAACGTTGATATTAACCAAAAGTTTGTGGTGTTCTCACTGCGTGACATGGAAGACGAACTCAAGACGATTGCCATGTACATCATTACAAACTTTATTTGGGGCTCCATTCGCCGTCGTTTAGCACGTCGTTTGATGGTTATTGACGAAGCTTGGTGGATGATGAAATCTGAAGATACAGCTTCTTTCTTATTTTCACTGGCTAAACGTGGTCGTAAATACTATCTTGGTATTGCTACTATTACCCAAGATGTGGATGACTTCTTACGTTCGCCTTACGGGGTGCCGATGATCACCAACTCATCTCTACAATTTTTGATGAAACAATCACCAACAGCAATTGATAATGTGCAACGAACTTTTAACTTAACTGACGAAGAAAAATTCTTATTACTAGAGTCTGGTGTGGGAGAGGGAATCTTCTTTGCTGGGCTAAAACACGTAGCGATTAAGGTAATTGCGTCTTACACCGAAGATCAAATTATTACTTCTGACCCGTCACAGATTCTCCAAATTCGTGAAGCTCGCAAGGAATTACAAGCTAGTCGTATGTAGTATACTTGACTGTATACATGGCTGAACCACTTAGAAAAGACGAGGAGGAAAGAAATCAGTACTATGAACCCGCTAATGATAGTGGTGATAATGTTCGTAATATTAGGAACGTAAAAGTCGAGAAAAAGAAATTAACTAGCCAACAAGTTAATCGTTTAACTGCTCCGCAAATTACTGAGTACACCAAGAGTTCTCACGCCAGCAACCTAAATACCTCCTATAATAAAAACACCTACCCCGACACTAGCGAGGTATTTAAACAGCAAACTGAAGACCGAACTACAGCCGCCTTATTAAGAGACCAAGAAGGAGCTGATAAGAAAAAACAAAAAGCTGAGGAGGAGCAACAAAGACGTGCAGAACTAATTGAACAAGAAGCTGAAGAAGAAGCAGTAGAGGAGCAACAAAGACGTGCGATAAATAAAGCTCGTAAGGCTACTAAAAAAGCTAAACGAAAGCTTAGAAAAAAGAAAAAGCAAAACAAAAGTAGCCTAGCAGAGAAAGCTGTCGATAAAACAGAAGTAGCTGCTATCAATAGCTTATATGGTCTCATTTATGGACCGGTCTACACTCTGGCAATATTACCCTTAGCTACTCTTGGATTAATTTTCTTTGCAACAACTGCTGGAGTGTACTATCTTAAAAGTTTAGGCTTAGAACAAGGATTATTAACTAAAGCTGTAGCAGCAGCCGCTAATATTGTTGACTGGGGGTTAAAGACAATAACTGGGAGCAATATTGAAGAGATGGGAACAATCCTCATGCTTATATTTATGGCGGCTGTATTAGCTATAAATATATTTTTTATATCTGCTCTCATTATCACTTATATGATGGCTGGAATAAAACCTTTAAGCGGTAAACTAGCTTGGGTAAAGTGGATAATATTTATCTTAGTAATAATTTCTAGTATCTTGCCGGGCTTATCTATGTTACCAGTAGTTGCTATTTGGATGTTTTTTGTATTTATTTTGCCAAAGTAAACGTTTATAACCAAACATTTAAAGGACTTTGATTTGTTATCATACTTATATGACTATTAGTGCTAAAAAATATGCAATCTTGTTGGTGATAATGTTATTATCTTTACCATTCTTTGTTTTTGCTCAAGTCTCAAATACCGGAGGGTTGGACACTTCTCAAATCTCACTTTCATTATATCCAACCTCACCCAAGCCACATGAAGAAATGAAAGCTAAAGTGATTGCCTACAATCCTAATTTTTTTATTAAAGAAATTCAATGGTTTTTAAACGGAGAAAGACAAACTGATTTTGATGATACAAGAGAAATGAAATTTATTGCCGGAAATGCCGGTGAAACAACAAATCTAGAAGTTAGACTAATTAATTCCGAAGGCCGGATTATTTCTTTATCTAATTCGGTTACTCCAATTTATATAGATATTATTTTAGAAGCTGATACGTATGTACCATATTTCTATCAGGGACGCCCACTAGCTACCAATGGTAGCCAGGCTAGAGCTACTGCTTTAGTAGATTATGGAAACGGAGTCAGAGAAGACAGCTTCGCATTTAAATGGATACTAGATAAATTAAACGTACTGGGTGGAGGAATACTCCCTGGTCAGAGTAATATACTTTTTGAAGTACCTATGCGTTATGGATTACTGGAAGTGGAAGTCTATACCGAAGACGGTCAATTTGTGGGAGAAGCAGAAATTTCATTACCAAGAGTAGACTCTGAGATGCATTTTTATGAACGTAGCTCCTTATATGGATTACAAAATAAATCTTTAAATAATGATGTCTATATAAGCAACGGTGGCATAACTATCGAGGGAGCTCCTTACTATATTTCAACTGATACTTTACTTGGTAACCCAGAAATAGTCTGGAATATTGGTTATGAAGATGTAAACACACCACCGACCAACCCTCTTTCTATATCCCTTGATCGACCTCAAGCTTCCGGAGAAACTACCGTCAACCTAAGCGTCACTGACCCTGATAATTTTTTACAAATGACTTTCGGAAAAGTAAAACTTAAATATTAATTTATGAAACAATCCAATCTAATTATCGGTGGTGTTCTCATACTTTTACTATTAGTGGGTGTTTGGATATATTTACTTTTTTTTGGTACTCCAAAAAATCCTGATGCCATTTTTTCTAATCTAGGATTTGGCCCAGACAATGATACTTCTATAGTTGTTAATGAAGCTATAGAGCCCGTGGAAAAACCTAGAGTAGAAGTAACCCAAGAATCGCTTCGCCAACTAACTACTCGTAGGGTAGCTGGATATCAGGCCGTGCAAGTATCAACCACGAGTGCTCCATATGTTTACTACGCTGAAGCGGGTACTGGACATATCTATCGGATTAACCGTGTCAGTGGGGAGGAAGTGAGAATTTCTAATACCACCATTCCTAGTGTTGATAAAGTGGCAATTTCTAATAATGGTAGCTTCGCTGTGGCTCAATCAAACTTCAGTGGTAAAAAAGAGTTTTTGTTTGCCAACCTTAATAGCACTAGTAGTATCAACTTCTCCCCACTACCGATATCAATGTTAGATTTTAAATTTGTTGGTGATAAAACACTAATCTATTTAGCTTATCAAGACGCTGGCACTGTAGCTAAGGCTATCAACCTTGAGACATTATCTGAAGAAACCATCTTTACTAATCCCCTTAGACAAATTAAAGTCATTTGGGGTCAAACTAAAGATGACATACATTATATTTATCCAAAACCATCCGCTGAATTGGACGGATACCTGTATAAGATTGAAGGAGGCAAGATGTCTAGACTACCAGTTTCTGGAAAAGGTCTAAATGCTATTGGTAACAACAATTGGGTTTTGTACGGATTAAATAAAGATAGAACTTACGTAGGAAAAACTTATCATAATGAAACAAAAATTGCCGGTGATTTATACGTAGTGCCAATGCCCGAAAAGTGTGTATTTACTAATTTTGATCCAAATCAGGCTTGGTGTGCTCATGCTAGTGATGGTTATTCCCAGTATTACCCTGATGAATGGTACAAAGGAGTGATTTCTCAAGTTGATCAACTTTGGTCTATAAATGTTTTCGCAAATTCAGCTAGTTTCGTTAAAGATATTACTGCCAGTACCGGACGTGAAATTGATGTCATTAACATGTCTATAGCTGGTGATGATTCAGCACTATTCTTTATCAATAAAAATGACGGGGCCCTTTGGACTTATGAAATCTAAACTTATTATCTCAATCTTTTTTATAACTTTCTTTACTCCAGTGTTAGCGTTGGCAGCTATTCCGTTTAGGCCTTTAGTTGGTATCCCTGGTTTTAATGGGGGTGAAGAAATTTCCTTAAATCTATTTGTTAATAGGTTTTTCCTTACCTGTATTGCTCTAGCAGCACTACTAGCGGTGGTAAAACTAGTAATAGCTGGCTTTAAATACATGATGACTGATGTAGTCACCAGTAAAGAAGACGCTAAGAATGATATCAAAGGGGCTTTGTTTGGGTTATTAGTAGTAGCCTCTACAGTACTTATCTTGTCAACAATTAACGAAAAAATAACTAATTTTGACATTGTTAATAAATATAGTGGCCTAATTTCCCCAAGTGCAAATAATAGTGGTGGCGGAGGTGGTAATCCTGTACAAAACAACACTGTAAAAACTGTTACCTGTGCTAATCCAAATGACTGTACTCCCGAAGCAAAAATTTGTATGGCTTCACATGGATACGTGTCAGTACAACAATCTAGTCAAGGTAAAATTAATTGTGTAACAAAAACTACTAATCAAACCCCTCCAGGTACAATCTTTAAAACCTGTAATCCTGAAGCCCAGTGTAAACAATTTAGAGAAGATTGTGCTAATAGCGGAGGAACTATTTATGACAGATATACTGGTGGCGAGACTGGGTGTTATACATCATCAAGTGGTGGAAACAGTGGTGGCAATAATAGTGGTGGAAATAATAATCTAGTACATAATAATAATGATAAAGTAACCAGAGATGTTTACATCTCTGACAGCACTATAAATACTGTTAAAAAACTACATGATGCTGCCGTTGCAAATGTAGTTGATAAAGGTGGTAATGTGGTTAAAGCAGTATCGATTGGTGCACTCACCAATAAACTTCAGAATGAAATCGAGGATAGTTGCGTAGCTTCTGGTGGTACCGGGGTTTCTTATTACACACTACCTTCAGACCAATCAACAGTTGCAGGATACGTTTGTTACAACTAACGATGTTTCTTAACGTAAAACTCTTGTAAGAGAGTCACAATGTTACTAACAAAGAAATACAAAGCGATAGCTGCTGAAATTGAGTAGGCTACCACAAAAATAATAAACGGCATTACGTAGCGCATTTGTAGTTGCATATTACGAGCAAACTCATCTTTAAAATTTGGTTGAGCTGAATCAGTTTTAGGTTTAAGCGCTGGCATTGATAGCTTAATCTGGAAGAACTGAGTAATTCCAGCAGCGGCAGCTAAAACAATACTTCGCTCGGTAATATCTAATAACCCAAGAAAGTTCATCGAAACCGTAACTGGAGTAGCTACCCAGCTATAGAGAAGGGAAGTATTAATTTCTGGTAGCGCTACTCCACCACCTGAATAGACGGCAAAATATAGAGCAATGATGATTGGAATCTGTAAAAAAACTAGAAAAACACTTGCCATCGGATTCATGCCGGCGTCTTTATAAATTGCCATCATGGCTTTTGCTTGTTCTTCTTTGTTATCTTTGTATTTTTCTTTTATCTCTTTAAGACTAGGCTCAATTTCTTTCATTATTTTTTGAGTTTTTACCGCCTTAATAGAAATCGGTAATAACAATGTCTTCACCACAATCACCGCTCCGATAATCGCTAAACCAACGTCACCATCACGAATATGACCAACAAAGAAAATTAAAAGGTTATAAATCGGATCAAAAAATAAATTGTGCCAAATTGAAC